>DAOOIT010000016.1 GCA_035384565.1 Planctomycetota bacterium
GCCCCGCTGGCGCCGGCAACGCAGCCCACGGGGATTCTTGGACAGGCTCCTAGCCACTGGTTGGCTAACATGAAAGCACCGGGCGCCAACTCGAAGTTGCGCGCCCGGTGCGGGGTTCTGGTCGCGACGGCTCACTCGGGGGGCTGCGTCACCACTGCTCGCGCTCGTAGATGCCCATGGTCACAAGGTCGCAGCTCCGCGGCAGCGACAGGCCGTGTGCCGGGCGATCAGGGGTGGCGTCGTTCCGGCGCCGGCACTTCTTGCAGATGCGATGGCAGCGGTCGGTCCACATCCTCTTGCCGCAGCCCAGACAGGTCAGCCACTTCTTCACGGAATCCTGAGTCAGCATCACGCTCATTCGCGTTGCCCCCACTTTGCTGCGCTTGCGAAGGATTCTTACCAAAGGTCATCTCCCGCAAGAGCAATTTCCATGCCAGATCGCATCGCAGACTGTCCTGCACAGGGCGAATCTGGTGTAACTCGTTTGTTAGTAATGACTTCCAATCGAGAGGCCATGCGGCGTGGCCAGCGCGGCGGGGCGTGGCTCGTCGCGGCTTATGTTCCAGATGGTACACAACTGCCCCCATACTCCCACCGAATGGTCGGGAGGCCCCGCGAGGGCGCATTTGCGCTTGCAGCCGGAACACCCGCCGGTATAATCTAAGGGACAGCGACGAGTTAGGTGCCTTGCATCCCGCGGGGTCCATGCCTCGCGCCTTCCGCCGTCCCCGCGTAGCTTGGCTCCAGGAAGTTAGATGGCCGGCAAGGTCTGGGCAATCGCAAGCAATGCGTTCCGGGAGACCGTGCGTCAGCCGGTCTTCTGCGTGCTTCTGGGGATCGCGCTGGCCACGATCGCGCTCAGCCCCAGCTTCGCCATGTTCACGATCTTCGACGACGTGAAGCTCGTGAAGGACATGGGGCTCTCCACCATCCTCCTGGCCGGGCTGCTGCTGGCCGTGCTGTCGGCCTCCAATGTCGTCACCGAAGAGGTCCGCGGGAGGACGGCGCTGATGGTGGTGGCGCGCCCGGTGGGCCGCGGCGCCTTCGTGCTGGGCAAGTTCCTGGGCATCCTGGGCGCGCAGGCGGCGGCCGCCTACCTGCTGAGCCTGGTGCTCGTGCTCACGGTGCGGATCGGGGTGCCGGAGGCCGTATACACGAAGCTCGATACGCCGCTCATCTGGGGCGAGATGGCCGCGGTCCTTCTCACGCTCGGGGCCGCGACGGCGGCGAACTACTTCTTCGACCGCCCCTTTCCCTCGGCCGTGATCTTCGCGGCATTGGGCATCTTCAGCCTGCTGTTCTTCGGCTCGGCCTTCTTCGACAGGGAATTGAACCTGGTGCCTTACCTCGAGGCGATGGACATCGAGACCCTCAAGGCGTGCGTCACGCTCTTCCCGATGCTCGCGGTGCTCACGGCGGCCGCGGTGGCCTGCGCCACGCGTCTGACGCTGGTCGTCAGCATGTTCGTCTGTGTGGTGTTCTTCGCCGTGGGCACGCTGTCGGAGTACCTCTTCGAGCAGTTGGCAGCAGCCAGCCGCCTCGTGGCGGCTCTGCCCGCGGTCGTGCTCCCGAGCTTCCAGGTCTTCTGGATGGGCGATGCGCTGACGGCCGGGAGCCCCATCCCATGGGACTATATCGGCACGGCCATGGCCTACGGCGCGCTCTACTGCACGGCCCTGGTGTTTCTGGGAATGTCGCTCTTCGAAGCCCGAGAGATCCAGTGACAGGAACGACGTGAATGGTTGAGCAGACCGAGAGACAACTGCCCTTGCGGCGAGCCGAGACGGCGGCACTCGTGACCGTGGTCGTGCACGCCGCGGCCGGCGCTCTCGCGCTGGCGCTGGGCCGCCTGAGCGGGTCGTTTGCGGCCGAGGTCGAGGGCTGGCACCTGCTGGTCGGCGTGCTGGTGTGGCTGGGCGTGTTCACCCACCAGCGCCTGCGGCGCGGCGCCGCCGAGGAGGCCCTGGCCGCCGCCTCGATGGCCAAGGGCCGCCCGGGCGAGGCGGGCCCCTCGCTCTTCGAGGCCGAGGGGGCCGACCTCCTCACCGCACGGAACCGCCTGGCGCAGTTCGAGAAGTACTTCCTCCCGATCTTCTCGCTCATCGTGATCCTGGTGCTCGGAGCGGTGTCGTACGGCGCGCTCCGCCACCTCGCCGCCGCCGAGGGCGCCGCTGCGCCCACCGAGCCCCTGCGCAACTTCTGGGCGTTCGCCGGCATCGCCTTCATCACCTTCCTGCTCGCGCGCTATGCGGCGGGCCTCGCTACCCAGGTGCCTTGGCGGCCCCTGCGCGCCGGGGCCAACTTCACCATGTCGTCGGCCCTGGGCAGCTTCCTGGTGGCCGTGGCCTTCGTGTTCTGCTTCTTCGAGCTGCCGGTCGTCGAGCGCGGCGTGGCCTGGGCCATCCCGATCGCCCTGGCCGTGCTCGCCTTCGAGATGCTGATCCTTCTCGTCATGGGCTTGTACCGCCCCCGCGAGGCCCGCGAGGATGTGCGGCCCGCCCACGACAGCCGGCTCCTGGGCATGCTCACCACCTCCAGGGGCATCTTCCGCACCACCGCCGAGACGCTCGACTACCAGTTCGGCTTCAAGGTCTCGGAGACCTGGTTCTACCGGTTCATGGAGGGCGCGATCGGCCCGCTCATCCTGTTCCAGGCGGTCACGCTCGAGCTCCTGACCTGCTTCGTCATCGTGGACACGGGCGAGCAGGCGATTGTCGAGCGCTTCGGGGTCCCGCGCGCCGACCGGGTGGCCCTGGGTCCCGGCCTCCACGTCAAGTGGCCGTGGCCCATCGAGATCGCCTATCGCTACCCGACGGCCCGCGTCGAGACCCTGACCATCGGCGAGCAACTCCAGGAGGACGTGCCGGGCTTCGAGTGGACGAAGACGCACGCGAAGCAGCCGTTCAACCTGCTGGTAGCCACGCACCCCGAGACCGCCCTCAAGGGCGGGCCGACGGCCCCCGCCCCCGCGCCCGCGGCTCCGCCGAGGCCGGCCGAGCCGCGCGCCCGCGGCGCTCGCCCTGTGCCCGCCGTCAACCTGATCACGGGCACCGTCTACGTCTTCTACTATGTGGATGACTACTACGACTTCCTGTACAACCACGACCAACCCAAACGTACGCTGGAGGCCCTCTGCTATCGCGAGCTGGCCGCCTACTCGGCTAGCGCCGATTTCCTGGACTTCCTGGGCTACAAGCGCGGCGAGGCGGTGCGCCACCTCAAGGCCGCCATCCAGGCCGCGGCGGCCGAACGCAAGCTCGGAGTGAAGATCGTGGACGTGGCGCTCCAGGGCCTTCACCCCCCCATCGAGGTCGCAGGCGCCTTCGAGGAGGTCGTGGGCGCGCTCGAGGAGCGCGAGGCCAAGATCTGGAACGCCCGGGGCCATGCAAACAGCGTGGTGCCGCGCGCGGCTCGCGATGCCGCACGGCTGCTGGCCGACGCGCGCATCTACGCGGCAGACCGCCAGTACGTGGCACCCGCCGCCGAGAAGGAGTTCCTGATGCAACTCGAGGCCTCCCGGGTGGCGCCCAGCGTGTTCCGCCACAGGAAGCTGCTCAGCGCCCTCGAGGCCACGCTCGTCGAGGCCCGCAAGATCGTCAAGCCCGCATGGGTCAGCGTCAAAGAGGTCATCAACCTGAACCTCGAAGAGAAGACCGTGCCCGGAGCCGGCATGTCGCTGGACGTGGGCGCAACTGAAGGGGCAAGGCCGTGAAGACACGGGGCAAGATCACGATCCTGGTGGCCCTCCTGCTGGTGGCCACGCTGCTCATCTTCCTCATCTCGTTCCAGGTGCGCGTCAACGAGACCGCCATCGTCTACACCTTCCGCAGAGCCACGCGCACCCTCACCGAGCCCGGCCTCTACTGGAAACTCCCCTACCCCATCCAGACCGTCACCACCTACGACAAGCGCACCAGCATCTACGAGGGCAAGTTCCAGGAGTACCTCACCAAGGACCAGCACAACCTGATCGTCAACATCGCGGTCGGCTGGGCCATCGCCGACCCGCGCATGTTCGAGGACAAGGTGGGCAGCCGCGCCAAGGCCGAGGAGAAGCTCGGCGCGCTCGTGGGCGGCGCCGCCAACTCGATCATCAACAGCCACGACCTGGCCGACTTCGTTTCCACCGACCCCGACCACCAGTACGGCGCCGTCGAGGCCGCCATTCACCACGCCGTGCAGGACGAGGCCCTGGCCCAGTACGGCCTGAGCGTGCCGTTCCTCTGGATCACCCAGCTCGGCCTGCCGGAGGACGTCACGCGCCAGGTCTTCGAGCGGAACAAGGAGGAGCGCGGCAGCAAGGCCAAGGCCCTGCGTGCCGAGGGCGACAGCAAGGCCGAAACCATCCGCGCCGACGCCGACCGTCAGGCCAAGGAGATCCTCAGCAAAGCCGAGGCCGAGGCGCGCATCATCCGCGGCGAGGGCGACCGGATCGCGGCAAAGCACTACGAGGTCTTCAAGCAGGACCCCGAGCTGGCCAACTTCCTCAGCAGCCTCGAGGCCATCCGCAACCTCCGCAAGCGCACGACCTACATCCTCACCACCGACACACCGCCGTACAACCTCCTGAGCCCCGAGGTCAAGATCCCCGGCGCCACGCCGCCCGCCAAAGGCCTTGACGCGCCGCCCAAGGGCACTGAGAAGTAGGAGCCTGCCGTGGCCCATCACAACCACGACCACCCCCACGACCGGCAGACGGCGACCGAACGCGCGGCCCTCAGCGGCGACGTGGCCAGCCAGGCCCTCAACGAGGCCCTGCGCGTCAGCTTCCGGCTCCTCACGCTGGCCATGCTCCTCGTCGCCCTGCTGTTCCTCGGCTCCGGCATCTTCACCGTCAAGCAGCACGAGCGCGCCTTCATCCTGCGCTTCGGCAAGCCGGTGCTCCACCGCGACGCGGCCACGGGCATCGAAACGCCGGTGCTCGGCCCCGGCCTCCACTTCGCCTGGCCCTTCCTCGTGGATGAGGTCGTGCGGTTCCCCGTCCAGCGCGAGCTCGACCTCGCGGTCGGCAGCTTCTGGTATCTCGAAGCGCCGCAGCCCGGCAAGCCCGTGCCCGAGAGCATCGCCCCCGGCCAGGGCGGCTACAACCTCACCGGCGACGTGAACATCCTCCACTCCCGCTGGATCGTCACCTACACGGTGTCGGACCCCGTGAAATTCTGCGCCAACCTCGCCGACCCCGCCGAGCTGGCGTCGAACAGCCCCGGCAGCCGCGTGCGCAGCCTCCTCACCCATCTCACCGAGAGCGCCGTCATCCACACCATGGCCCGGTACCAGGTGGACGACGCCTACCGCGGCCGCCGCTCGCAGCTCCAGGCCGACGTGCGAAAGGCCCTGATGGCCCAGCTCAAGCCGCCCCACCCCGACTACGGCATCGAGATCAACAACGTCATCCTCGAGGTCGTCACCCCGCCCGTGCAGACCAAGAGGGCCTTCGACGACGTCACCATGGCGGGCGAGGAGAGCCGCAAGGCCGTCGAGGCGGCCAAGGGCTACTTCGACAAGACCATCACCGAAGCCGTGGGCAACGCGGACCGCCGCAGGAGCGAGGCCCTGGCCTACAAGACCCAGGTCGTGGCCGAAGCCGAGGCCGATGCCAGCTACATGAGCGACCTGCTGAAGCAGTACCCCAACGACCGCGGCATGCTCAGCCACTTCCTCTCCCAGCGCCTCATCGAGGTCACCCGCGAGGTGCTGGAGCGGGCCGAGGAGGTCTACGTCGTCCACACCAACGGCGAGGTGCGCCTCTGGCTCAGCCGCGAGCCCGAGGCGGTCCGCCAGATCATCAAGTGGCGTTCCGAAGAAGCGAAAGACCAGGACGAGAAACCACACTGATGGCCACACACGCGCACGCGCACGAGCACGGCGATTCGGTCTTCGACCACCGCCATGACTACTTCGACATCGGCCACCCCGACTCCGAAGGGGCCGAGCAACGGCAGTCCAAGGTCGCCTTCCGCCTCTTCGGCACCCTGCTCGGCGGCGCCCTGGTCGCCAACGCCTACCTGTGCGACTGGCTCCTGCCCGAGTCCCAGGGCGTCGGCGACCTCAGCGCCGTGATTGGCGCCCTTCTGCTCGCCGCCCCGCTCCTGTGGCATGCGGTGCATGACCTCACGCGCGGCGAGTTGCGCATGGACGAGTTGGCCGCCCTCGGCATCCTGGCCGCCATCAGCCTGGGCCAGTACCGCACAGCCGGGGTCGTGGCGTTCCTCCTCCTGATGTCCATGCTGATCCAGCAGCGCAGCGCCCTCGGCGCGCGCGCCGCCATCGAACACCTGCTGCGCCTCACCCCCGCCACGGCCCAGCTCCTCGACGAGTCCGGCAGCGAACGCACCGTGGAGGCCAGCGCGTTGCGCGCGGGCCAGCGCATCCGCGTGCGGCCCGGCGACAACATCGCGGCCGACGGCATCATTCGCTCGGGCCTCACCACCATCAACGAGGCCACCATCACCGGCGAGGCCCTTCCCGCTGACAAGCAGCCCGGCGACCAGGTCTTCGCCGGCACCAGCAACCTCACCGGCGTCATCGAGGTCGAAGTCACGCGCACAGGGGCCGACACCACCCTCGGCCACGTGCGCAAGCTCATCGCCGACGCCGAGCGCACCCGCATCCCGCTCATGCGCATCATTGACCAGCACAGCCAGTGGTACACGCCCACGATGCTCATGATCGTGGCCCTCATCTACTTCTTCACGCGCGACCCGAACCGCGCCATCTCGGCCCTGGTGCTCGTGTGCCCCTGCGCCTTCATCCTGGCCACGCCCACCGCCATGGTCGCCGGCCTTTCCGCCGCCGCGCGCCTCGGCATCCTCATCAAGAACGTGCAGGACCTCGAGACGGCCGGCCGCGTGAATGCGGTGGTCTTCGACAAGACGGGCACGCTGACCACAGGCGACCTCGTCGTCACCCGCCTCCAGCCGGCGCCCGGCGTCGAGCCGGAGGAACTCCTCCTCCTCGCCGCCAGCGTCGAGCACAACTCCAATCACCCCGTCGCCAGGGCCGTGGTGGCCGTGGCGCGCGAGGCGAAGCTCGCGCTGGCCGAGGCCACCGCCTTCGAGGAAGTGCCCGGTCGCGGCGTCCGCGGCAACGTTCGCGGCGCCTCGATCCTCGTCGGGCGCCAGACCTGGCTCGCAGAGCAGGGCGTGGACATGTCGCCCCTTGCCTCGCCGGACCTGCGCCCCCCCGATAACCTCAGCGTGCTCTTCGTCGCTCGCGCGGGACGCGCGATCGGCTGGGTCGGCCTCGAGGACACGCCGCGGCCCGAAGCCGTCCAGGCCTTCCACGACCTCCGACGCCAGGGCATCGCGCGTCTCCTGATCCTCACCGGCGACAAGCCGGCGGTCGCCAGCAAGGTCGCCGCCGAGCTCGGATGCACCGACTTCCAGGCCGAGTGCCTGCCCCAGGCCAAGCTCCAGACCGTGCGCCAGCTCCGCGAGAGCGGCTACTTCGTGGCCGTGGTGGGCGACGGCGTGAACGATGCCCCGGCCCTCGCCGCCGGCGACGTGAGCGTGGCCATGGGCGCCGCCGGCAGCGATGTGGCGATCAGTTCGGCCAACATCGCCCTCATGAGCAACGACCTGCGCCGCCTGCCCTTCCTCATCCGCCTGTCGGCCAAGACCCGCACCCTCGTGCTCCAGAACCTGGTCTTCGGCCTCGTCTTCATGATCGGCGGCCTGGCCTTCGCAGGCTACGGCTGGATGACCCCCATCCTCGCCGCCCTGCTGCACAACGTCAGCTCGTTCATCGTCATCTTCAACAGCGCCCGCCTCGTACGGATGGGCGAGGAGTTCACGCCACACACCGCCAACTCGTGAGCCCCAAGGTGCCCGCGGCGGCCAGGGGACGGAGCGCCCTCCGGCGTCTCCCGGCATCCTCTGGCGGTGAGGCGTGGATCACGCAGACACAGGGTTTCTGGAACAACCCCCTATGCCCTCCAGCGCGAGTGACAACGTCGTCCAGACCGCCAAGCTGACCAAAGTCTTCCGCGACTTCTGGCGCCGGCCCAAGGTGCGCGCCGTGGACCAGCTCGACTTCGAGGTCCGCCGCGGCGAGGTCTTCGGCCTCCTGGGCCCCAACGGCTCGGGCAAGAGCACCACGATCAAAATCCTGCTCGGGCTGCTCTTCCCCACCAGCGGCAGCGTGCGCATCCTGGGCCGGCCGCCCCGCGACGTGCGCGTGAAGGCCCGCCTCGGCTTCCTGCCCGAGGAATCGTACCTCTACCCGTACCTCAACGCGCCGGAGACGCTCGATTTCTTCGGGCGCCTGAGCGGTCTGTCGCGCCACGAACGGCGGCGGCGCGTGGGGGCACTCATCGAGATGGTCGGCCTCTCGACCGCCCGCAACCGCCCCCTGCGCGAGTACTCGAAGGGCATGGCCCGCCGCATCGGCCTCGCCCAGGCCCTGATCAACGACCCCGAGCTTCTGCTGCTCGACGAGCCTACCACCGGCCTCGACCCGATCGGCGCCCGCGAAGTCAAGGACCTCATCCTCGAGCTCAAGAGCCGCGGCAAGACCATTCTGCTGTGCAGCCATCTGCTCGCGCACGCCGAAGACGTGTGCGACCGCGTCGGCATCCTCTATGGCGGCCGGCTCTGCGTGGTGGGCCCCGTCGGCGACCTGCTTGCCCAGCAGCAGCTCACCCAGATCACCCTGCCGTCGCTGCCGCCGGCGGCATTCGACCGCGTGCGCGCGGTGCTCGACGAGGTGGCCGAGCCCGGCACCGTGACCGTGGGCCACCCGGTGGACCGCCTCGAGACCTACTTCCTGCGCGTCATCGAGGAGGCCCGCCAGGTGCGGCCCGAGACGGGCGGCGCCGGGGCCGGCCGCTTCGAGCCCAGCCTGTTCCGCAAGCTCGAGCCCGCATCCCCCGCCGAGGTCATCGAGCGGCTCACGCAGCCGGCGCCCGAGCCATCCCCCGCGCCCCCCGAGCCCGAGCCGGTACCCGCTGAGCCTGCGACCGCTGCCCCCAGCCGGGTCCTCGAGCGCCTCGTCGAGCCGCACGAGGCCCCCGCCCCCAGGCGGCCGGAGGCGCCGGAAGCCGTGGAGCCGCCAGCCGAGGCTGGTGCGCCGGAGCGGCGGTCGGTCATTGACCGCCTTGTGAAGAAACCCTCCCCAGGCCAGGAAGACCAGAAGCCGCCATCGCAATGAAGGCCGGAGCCCGCCACACAGTCGCCGCGCTGACATTCGTGGGGAGCCTGCTCGCCTACGTCGTCGCCACGGCCATCGCGCTCATCCTCGACCTGCCCACCATCGCGCGCATCGTGGGCATGGGCGCTACGGTGCTCGCCCTCGCCTCCGGCCTGTCGCTGCTCGCCGACCGCCACGTCTGGACCATCGCCCGCAACACGCTGGCGCAGGCCCTGCGCGTGAAGGTCGCCTTCGTGCTCCTGGCCACTTACCTCGTCCTCGTGCCCGCGCTGCCCTTCCTGATCAAGGGCGACGGCACGCTGCGCGGCCTGCTCCACGTGGTCATCGCCTACTCGCTGATCGCGGCGGGCGTGTTGCTCGGCGTCCTCACCCTCACGCTGGCCACCACCACGTTATGGACGGAGATCCGCGACAAACAGGTTTTCCTCCTCGAGGCCAAGCCGTTCCGCCGCTGGCAACTGCTGCTGGGCAAGTTCCTGGGCATCCTGCTCCTCAACGCCGTGCTCCTCGCCTTCATGGGCATCGTCACCTGGGCGAGCGTCCACCACCGCGTGGCGCAGGCCGAGCGGGCGGCCAGGGACATTCCGGCCTCGAGCGAGGTGGAGAGACGCCGCGCCGAGAAGCGCCTTCGCGACGCGAGGGAGCAGGTGCTCACGGCGCGCCGCTCGCTGCTGCCCGATCCGCCGCCCGAGAGCGACTTCGAGGACTTTGCGCGCGGGAACCTCGAGAGCCGCATGCGCCAGCTTCAGCGCAGCGACCGCATGCCCGAGGCCGCCAAGGCCGCGCCCGACGAGGCGATGCGCCGCGAGATCATCCGCCGCGAGGCCATGCGGCAGCTCGCCGAGGAGTTCCACAAGCTCGTCAACGCGGTGCCGCCCCTCTACGGCCGCCGGTGGCAATTCTCCGGGATTACGCTCCCGCGCTCCCGCGACCTCGGCCTCACCGTACGCTTCAAGTTCTTCAGTTCCGACCGCAAGTCGGAGGACCCCGACCACGTCCGCTGGGAGTTCGGCGTACTGAATCGCACGAAAGCCTATCGCTACGACGATGCGTTCATGCCCGATGAGATCCACGAGATCCAGGTCCCGGCGGATGCCGTGGACCGCGACGGCGTGCTCGAGGTGCGCTTCTACAACGTCGAGCCGCGCCGGCCCACTCTCGTCTTTTCGGAGGCCGACTCGATTCAGGCCCTGGTCCCCGTGGGCGGCTTCACGGGCAACCTGGTTCGCGGCCTGGCGATCATCCTCGTCGAGGTGCTCTTCATCGCCGTTCTCGGGCTGTTCTGCTCCACCTTCCTCAGCTTTCCTGTGTCCCCCATCGTCGCTCTCGCCATCCTGCTGCTGACGTTTCTCTCGGGCTCGCTGAACGCCGAGTTCGACAAGGGCTTCACCTTCGACCAGAACCAGACCTCGCCCGCGTCCCAGCTCGCCGAGAGGGCCACGCGGGCGCTCACCAAGGTGCTGCATACGGTGCTGCCGCCATTCCACAAGTACTCTCCCTCGGAACTGGTGAGCTCGGGCGAGGAGGTCTCGCTGGGCCTTGTGCTCGACGCCACGTGGAGCATCGCGCTCCTCTACGGCGGCGTCCTGATGCTGCTGGGAACCTTCATATTCGAGCGCCGCGAGATCGCGTTGGCGAGCCCATGAGACCCACGAGCGCCACGACCCTTCGCCGGTGGATGTTTGCGGGGGCGGCCCTGGCCTTCGCCATCGTCGCCAGCCAGGTGCAGTTGCATCTCCAGCGCCGGATGGAGCAGGCGGAGCTCCGCGGCTACGCGGGCGCCGCCAAGGTGCCGCCCGCCATCGAGTTCGCCACCAAGACGCTCGGGTGCTTCCGCGCCCTGGCCATCATCGGCCTCTGGGTGCGCTCGTCGGACCTTCAGGAGGCGGGCAAGTTCTTCGAACTCAACGACCTCTTCCGCATGATCAGCCAGCTCGAGCCGCGATTCCCGGGCGTCTGGGCCTACTGGGCATGGAACGTGGCCTACAACTGCTCGGTCAAATTCCCAGCCAGCCAGCCCGAGGAGCGTTGGCGCTGGATCAAGTTCGGCATCGAGATTCTCCGCGACGAAGGCATCCCCATCAACCCCAAGGCCCCCACCCTCTACCGCGAACTGGCCTGGATCTACAATCACAAGATCGGCGGCGACACCGACGATGCCCACATCTACTATAAGGTGCAGCTCGCCCTCGAAACCGAGCAGGCTCTCGGCAAGCCCCCGTATCTCGACCGCCTCAAGGCCATGGCGGCCGCCCCGCCGACCGAGCGCGAGCTGCTCAACGACCCCGCTGTGCGCGTCCTCGTGGACGCGCTGCGGGCCGCGGGCGTGAACCCGTTCAGCAAGCCGCTGGAGATCGCCAACAGGGCCGCCGAGCTGCCCGCGCCCGTCCTGGCCCTGCTCAACGACCCGGCTAACGCCGACGCCGCAGGCCGTCTCGAAGCCTACCTACGCGCCGCCAACCTCCGCGACCGCCTCAAGCTCGACACGGGGCGGATGATTCGCCTGATGGACTTCGGGCCGATCGACTGGCGCCTGCCCGACGCCCACTCGCTCTACTGGGCGGGCCGCAGTGTGGAGATCTTCGGCACCGACGCGTTCGCCGCCGCCAACTCCGACCGCATGCTCTTCCACTCGCTCAGCGAACTCTACCGCCGCGGCCGGCTGCGCTTCGAGGCCGGCAACGACGAAGAGCCCGACACCTGGGTCGCCGCGCCCAACTTCGGCTTCATCGAGTCGATCATCCGCCTTCACCAGGAGATCGTCGCCCGCCATGCCAAGAGCGACTGGGCCGAGCCCACGCGCGAGGGCTACCTCAACTTCCTCCGCGATGTCGTCGTCAACCTCTATGTCCACAACGACGTCAAGAACGCGGCGCGGTACTTCAAGATGCTCCTCGACCTCGGCGGCGAGACCCCGGTCCCGCTTCAGGAGTTCGTCTACAGCCGCTACACGAAGCTGCTGGAGGCCATGACCACCGAGCAGGCGCTCAACCTCATCCGCGGCTTCCTCTTCCGCTCGCTGATGTGGGCGTCCCTCGGCGACAACGACCAGGCCGCGGGCGAGGACAATCTGGCCCGGTACGTCTACAACAAGTACCGCGAAGAGCGGGTCAGCCCGCGCATCCGGGCGCAAATCCCGCCGCTGCGCACCCTCTGGCTCGACGCCTTGCGCGAGGCCCTGCGGTCCTTCCGCAGGTTCCAGGTGGACGAGCTCCGCCGCCTCTATCCCACGGACGTCAAGGCCATCGAGGACGAGTTCAAGAAGCTCGCCGAGGAAGAGGCGGCCAAGCGCGCCGCCCCCGAGGGCCCCCCCGCGCCCATCGCACCGAAGAAGTGAAACCGGGGGCGCACCCAACGGCCCCCTATCGGTCCGCCACGAGCCGAAGCGCGCCCAGGAGAAGGCTGCTGCCACCCGGGTCGGGGTTGGGCTGGAACTCGATCTTGCGCAGGCTCAGGGCCGGATCGTACGGCGCGCCGTTGCGAAGCAGCCTGGCGAAGGGGATGGCCAGCTCCTGCCACTCGGCGCCCACCGGGAAGACGCCGCTGTACGCCTCCCCGTCTGCGTGGTACGCTTTCACCTCGAGCCGGCACGGCTTCTCGCTGCGGATCTCGAGCGCGAGACCCGAATGCCCCGCGCAGCCCAGTCCTCCAAAGTAGACCCCCACGCCGACCCAGGCGATCGCGCCTTTGTGCTTGTAAGTGATCATGCGCGCCTTGCGACCGCCGCCTTCGACCGTCTCGCTGGCGAACTCCGAGCCCTCGTTCGAGTAGTGGTAAGACTCCCCCTTCGCGGCGAAGTCGTGGACGATCCCCCCGCGCGACCCCGCCGGGACACGGTTGGCCCCCTCGCGGGCCGCCCGCTCGGCTTCGGCTGCGGCGGCCAGCCAGGGCTTCGGCCCGGTCGGGTCGCCCCCCACGCCGTAGCGCTCCAGCACGGCCATCTGCGGCCGGTCGCGTCCGTCGCGTGGTTCGACGGACTGTGCGTACCTGCCCCACCACGGCCCGGCGGCCCAATAGGTGCCGCCGATGCCGTGCTCCCGCATCGCGGCGAGGAAGTTGTCGAGGACGACGAGCCAGCGGGGGTCGTCGTCGGGCACGCCGAACTCGCCGATGAAGCCGCGGGCGTGGCGCGCCTTGAGCCAATCGGCAAAGGGCTTCAGCCGCTCGACGCCGACCGTGGGCGTCGCGCCGCTCGCGTCATAGCTCTCCTTGTACGTGCCCGAGCTGTCGCGGTCGAAGTACTGGTGCGCCTCGTAGACCAGGTTGCCCTCGGGGTCGCGGATGGCCAGGTCTTTGTTGACCGCCTGCCACGAATGGGCGCCGCCCCAGCCGTCGCCGCAGACGAGGATCGTGTGCGTCCTGTCCACCGAGCGAATCGCATCCGCCCCTGCCTGGGCGGCCGCGGGCCACAGGCCGCCCGTATCGTGCGGCTCGTTCATCAGGCCGTAGCCGAAGATTGCCGCCTCGTCTCTGTAGCGGGTGGCGAGCTTCCGCCACAGGTCGGCGAATGCCTCGTTGGGGAGCTCCGTCGTGCCGATGAGCTTGCCGCGGTAGCGGGCGTAGTTATGCACGTCGAGCAGCAACTTGATGCCGTGCTTGCGGGCGTGCGCCACGACCCCGTCGAGCCGCGCCATCTCGGCCTCGTCCAGCGGCGCCAGCGGCTCGCGCTGAATCCGCTCCCACTTGAATGGCAGGCGCACCACAAGCAGCCCTTTGCCCTTGAGGTAGGCGAAGTGCCTCTCGCCCGGATACGTGTAGTCGCGATCCACCACGCCCGGCACCTTGCCGAACTCGGCGCCGGCCAGATTCACGCCAACCATTGCCGCCTCCGGCGGAACGCGCATCAGCCTCGCCTTCGGGGCAGAGGCCGTCGGTGTCGGCGTTTCCCTCGATGTACAGCCAACCGCACACAGAGCCACCACAGCCGGCAACCAGACGCGCGAAGTCATAGGCGACTGCTCTCCTCATGCCATGTCTTGATCATAGCGGCCCGGACCCTCCGCCGCAACCGCAGCCACTCTTGACAAAGCATCGGCCATGAGCTACAAGGGCACGCGACGCAACGGGGTTCCCGGGCCATCTAAACGAAGGAGAAGATTCCTTGGCTATCAAGGTCGCCTTCATCGGCGCAGGCAGCATCGGCTTCACGCGGGGCCTGTTCCGCGACATCCTGAGCGTCCCAGAGCTTCAGGACACGCAGTTCGCCTTCCACGACATCAACCAGCGCAATCTCGACATGGTCGTGGCCCTGTGCGAGAAGGAGTTGAAGGCGGCCAGGCTGCCCGCCACGATCACGGCCACGCTCGACCGCCGCCGCGCGGTGGCCGATGCCGACTACGTGCTCAACGTCGTCCGCGTGGGCGGCCTCGACGCCTTCAAGCTCGATATTGACATCCCGCTCAAGTACGGCGTGGACCAGTGCGTGGGCGACACCCTGGCCCCCGGCGGCATCATGTACGGCCAGCGCAACATCCCGTGCATTCTGGACTTCTGCCGCGACATGCGCGAGGTGGCCAAGCCCGACGTTCTGTTCCTCAACTACGCCAACCCCAACGCAATGAACACCTGGGCCGCCATCGAGTATGGCAAGGTGAACACCGTGGGCCTCTGCCACGGCGTCATCGGCGGCCACCACCAGATCGCCCAGGTGCTCGGGGCCAAGAGCGCCAAGGAAGTGGACATCATCTGCGCCGGCATCAACCACCAGACCTGGTACATTCAGATCATCTACCAGGGGCGCAAGATCACGAGCGAGGAACTGCTTAGGGCGTTCGAGAAACACCCCGTCTACTCGAAGACCGAGAAGGTGCGCATTGACGTCCTCCGCCGCTTCGGGTACTACTCCACCGAATCCAACGGCCACCTCTCCGAATACGTGCCGTGGTACCGCAAGCGCCCCGCCGAGATCAAGCGCTGGATTGACCTGTCGAGCTGGATCAACGGCGAGACGGGCGGCTACCTGCGCGTGTGCACCGAGGGGCGCAACTGGTTCAAGACCGAGTTCCCCAACTGGCTCAAGGCCGACCCCAAGCCCATCTCGCCCGAGACCCGCGGCCACGAGCACGGCTCCTACATCATCGAAGGGCTGGAGACAGGCCGCCTCTACCGCGGCCACTTCAACGTCCGCAACAACGGCACCATCTCGAACCTGCCCGACGACTGCATCGTCGAGGTACCCGGCTACGTGGACCGCAACGGCATCAACATCCCGCGCGTGGGCGACCTGCCGCTCGCGTGCGCCGCCACGCTCATGGCCAGCATCAACGTCCAGCGCATGGCCGTCAAGGCCGCCGTCGAGGGGAACGTGACGCTGCTCAAACAGGCCATGCTCCACGACCCGCTGACCGCGGCGTGCCTGAACCCGCCCGAGATCTGGCAGATGACCGATGAGATGCTCGTCGCACAGGCCCAATGGCTGCCGCAGTACAAAGGCGAGATCGCGAAGGCCAGGAAGCGCCTCGCCCGCGAGAAGCCCCTCGGCACCCGAAAGTGGAAAGGCGCCGCCCGCCTCCACACCAAGTCCGTCGCGGAGATGAAGGCCGAGCGACGCAAGAGAGCACGGAGCAAGTAGCGAGCGAGCATGCCGCGTGCGCTCCGACTGCTCCCTCAGCAGCTTGCCTGGCACCGGACCCGAATCACCAGGCCTCGTGGCCTTCAACGCTGGACCCTGTGCGGGCTGCCAGGCGCCGGGACGCCCCGGTCGCCCGATGGAGGCGCATCGTGAGCCATCCGGGTCGGTATCTCGCCACACTTGCGTTTGTCGGATTCGCCACTGTGTCAGTTCCAGGTGCCGCCGGGTCGCTAGGCCTTGCGCAGAACCCGATTCTCTGGACAGATCTCCCTGACCTCGCGATCATGCGCGTCGGCGCCAACTACTACATGAGCAGCACCACGATGCACATGAGTCCCGGCCTGCCGATCATGAAATCAAGTGACCTGGTGAACTGGGAACTGGTTGGCTATGCCTACGACACGCTCGCAGACAACGACGCCCTGACCCTCACGAACGGCAGAAACGCCTACGGCGCCGGGTCCTGGGCCAGCAGTCTCCGCTACCACGGCGGGGTCTTCTATGCAACCACCTTCTCGAGTACGACCGGCAGGACTCATGTCTACACGACGAAGGACATCGAGAAGGGCCCGTGGAAGGAGACGTCGTTCCCCCCCTCGCTGCACGATCACTCGCTGTTCTTCGATGACGACGGCCGCGTATACATGGTGCACGGCAGTGGTGACATTCGTCTCACCGAGCTCTGTGCCGATGCTTCGGGGGTCAAGCCCGGCGGCCTCAGCCAGGTGATCATCAGGAACGCCAGTCGCGTGGCCGGCGAAAGGGTTGGCCTGCCCGCCGAGGGCTCCCAACTCCACAAGATCGGCGGCAAGTACTACCTGATGAACATCACTTGGCCTCGCAACGACGTCCGCACGCAGATCATCCACCGGGCCGACCGGATCACGGGTCCGTACGAGGGCAGGGTGATTCTCAGAGACCGCGGCATCGCGCAGGGGGGACTTGTTGATACAGCGGACGGCCGGTGGTATGCGCTGTTGTTCGAGGACCACGGCGCCGTCGGCCGCATCCCCCATCTTGTTCCGGTGAGGTGGGAGGACGGCTGGCCTGTCTTAGGCGTGGATGGCAAAGTGCCAGCGACCCTCGACATCCCTGCCGGCAAGGGGGGCCTCGCCAACATCGTGGCCTCCGACGAATTCGACCGCCGCCCCGGCGACCGCGCGCTCCCGCTGGCCTGGCAATGGAACCACAACCCCGACAATCGGCACTGGTCGCTCACCCATCGCCCAGGCTGGCTGCGGCTGACCACAGGCAGAGTCGACCCCGACATCACCAGCGCCAGGAACACCCTCACGCAGAGGACCTTCGGTCCGCAGTGTTCGGGCACCGTGGCGCTGGATGTGAGCCGTATGAGGGACGGCGACCTCGCTGGCCTCAGCGTGTTCCAGCGGAAGTATGGATTCGTCGCCGTCAAGACGGTTGGCGCCGCCAGGTCCGTTGTCATGGTGAGCGCCGAAACGGGTGTTCCCCTGGAGGCGGAATCCGTTCCCTTGAGGCAGGAAGTCGTCTTCCTCAGAGCGGACTGCGATTACAGGAACCGCGCCGACAGAGCCTCCTTCTACTACAGCCTCGACGGCAGACGCTGGACTGCCATTGGGGGCCCGCTGAAGATGTCCTACACACTCCCACACTTCATGGGCTACCGCTTCGCGTTGTTCAATCTCGCAACCAAGGTGGCAGGCGGTTCCGTGGACTTCGACTACTTTCGCGTGAGCGATCGGATCACGGACGGGAACTGAGGGATTCAGATTCACTCCCCCGTCCCTCACCGCGGTGGAAGGAACATGCGAGGGATGCGCCTGCTCGCCGAGAGGTGAGCAAGTATGGCGCTTGGGCGATCCGGGCGGGTTTACGGCCTTTCCGCCCATACTTGCTCAATTCCCTCCCCCTCCAGGTTGAGCAAGTATGGCGCCCGGGCGATCCGGGACCTTCGGTGGCCGTCCCTGCCCATCTGCGCCACTCCCGCCCTCACCACTACTCCGGCCGCGAACCCGTCTGCATCCTTCCGTGTAGCGACAAGCGTCTCGCTTGCCGAAAACCATCGCAAGCGGGACGCTTGCGGCTACGCTTGAGGCCCTGGCCGACGTAGCCTGGTCCCGGCGGCCACTCCAGGATGGCTCGCTGCCGGAGTAGGATGTGATACGGGCAGGGAACGGGCAGGGCCTGAATGCCTCTATGGCGCGGCTGGCCGAGTCTGGGACCCGTACTCGGCGCGCCAGGCGGGCCACAGCGCTGCTCCTGCGAGGCTCCGCCCGACAGCGTACCGAGCAGACGGGAGGGTTGGGAGTGCAGCACCCCCTCCCCTCGTCAGCGCGCGGCCACGAGCCTCTTGACGGCAGCGACGACGGACGCGGGGTCAATGCCCTGCTCGGCATAGAGGTCATCGGGCGTGCCCGAGCTGGCGTAGCGGCGCACGCCGAGCATCTCGAGCTTGCATGCGATGCCGCTGAGGGCCAGGGTCTCGGCCACCGAGGCGCCGAGGCCAGTCCAGACGTTGTGGTCCTCGCAGGTCACGAGGACGCCCGTCCTCGCGGCGGCCTTGATGGCCTCCACATCGGGGTCCTTGGGGCAGCTCATGGCCAGGAGGCCCACGCTCAGGCCCGCGGCGTTGAGCTCGGCCACGGCCTTCTGGCAATAGCCCACCATCGTGCCCATCGCGATCACCACGGCGTCGGTGCCCTCCGCGATGACATCGGCCTTTCCTGGTTGGAAGGTGTAGTCGCCGGCGTAGAAGGGCCGGCCCTTCGCGTCGGTGACGATGGGGAGCTTGGAGCGGCCCATGGCGACGGCGAAGTTGCCCGGCTGCTGCGAGATGTAGCGCACCACGCGGTCGGTCTGGTTGCCGTCGGCGGGCACGATGATCTGGAAGCCGAACAGGTTGCGCATGGCGCCCACGTAGTCGAGGCACTGGTGGGTCTTGCCGTCCTCGCCCACGTCGAGGCCGCAGTGGGTGCACACGAGCTTGAGGTTGGTCTCGTTGATGTCGTTGAGCCGGTGCTGATTATAGGTTTCGTCGAAGCCGAAGACCCCGAAGTCGGAGAAGTAGGTGAGCACGCCGCTGACCGACAGGGCGCCGGCGATGGTGGCGGCGTTGTGCTCCTGCACGCCGACCTGGAGGAAGTTGTTGGGCAGGGCCTTCTGGAAGTCGCCCGTGCGCACGGAGGGCAGCAGATCGCAGTCCACGCAGGCCATCGGCACCTTCTGGCCGTTGAGCTTGGCGAGGTCGCCGAGGGCGTTGCCCCAGGCCGAGCGGTTGTCAATGGGCGCCGTGTAAGTGCGGGGCGTGCCGGGGTCTATGGGGGCGGGGGCGTGGGCGAGGTGAATGGTCGAGCGCATGCCCGGGCCGGCCTTGCGCATCGCGGCGTAGCGCTCCAGGTCGTTCTCGACGCCCAGCACCTTCAGGGCGTCCTCGAACATGTCCTTGGGCAGCGCGGCGCCGTGGTACTTCTCCTTGTGCTCGATGGCGGGCACGCCCTTGCCCATCACGGTCGTGCACAGGATGGCCACGGGGTTCGCCGTGTCGAGCACCGCCTCGCGCGTCGCCTGGTAGATGGCCTGGTAGTCGTGGCCGTCCACCTCGATCACCCGCCAGCCGTCGGCGAGGATCGTCGCCTTGATGTTCACGGGCATGATGTCCGAGGTCTTTCCGCTGATCTGGAGGCCGTTGAGGTCGAGCAGGACGGTGAGGTTGGACAGGTTGTACTTTCGGGCGAAGCGGCGGGCCTCGGCCACCTGGCCCTTGGCGTGCTCGCCGTCGCTCATCATGGCGAACACGTGGTAGTTGCGCCCCGTGAGGCGCGCGGCCATGGCCATGCCGGCCGCGGCCGACAGGCCCTGGCCCAGGTTGCCGCTCGACCATTCGCACCCGGGGATCGAGCGCTCGACGTGTCCCTCGAAGATGCTGCCGCTCTGGCGGAAGTGCGCCACGGCCTCGTCAATCGGGAAGAAGCCCAGGCGCCCCAGCGTCGCATACACGCCGGGCGACGTGTGGCCGTGGCTCACGACGATCCGGTCGCGGTCGGGGTCCAGCGGGTTCCTCGGGTCAACGTTGGCCAGCGACCACACGACCAGATAGAAGTCAATGGATGACATGGAGCCGCCCGGGTGGCCGCAGGCGGCCAGCTCCGTCATCTTCAGGATATCGCCGCGGCACAGGCGGCCGAGTTCCTTGAGGCGTGCGAGTTGTTCGGGGGTCAAAGCAGGCGCCGCGAATCTGTTTCCGGCCATGGACTCCTCCGTGGATGGTGCAGAGGCGTTCGCAACTCATCCCGACGAAGTCATCATTATAGGCATTTGGCCTGATGCTTCAACTCTCGGCCTCTGTGCGGACTCACGGCCAGGCTTGCTGCCCGCAGGCAACCTGAGTCAGCGGGATTTGCCGTTCTTGACGGTATGGCACCGCGCAGACACGGACGACGCCTGGGAGCCTGTCCAAGAATCCGCGTGAGGCTGCGACGCCGCCGACTCTGGCCGCACGCAAGGAGCGAGGAGGAGGCGATGCAACGGAGCGCATCGCGGACGATGAGCGACACAGCGGGCGGCCTGAAGTCGCGGCGTCCCTTCGGGTTGCGGCGTCAGCGGGCCGGCTGCCACGTTGCGGCTCCTCAGCGATGCATTCCAGGGCATCGCCTGCGTCGCCGCGCCTCGCATCCAGCCCGCTGACGCCGGCAACGCAGCCCACGGGGATACTTGGACAGGCTCCTAGCCACCCTGCTTGCGGCTGCGCCGCCGGCGGGCGAGGAGAGCGAGGCCGCCGAGGCCGAGGAGGGTGAGGGTGGCCGGCTCCGGGATCGCGCCCTGCTGCTGGACAGGGGAAAGGAGGAAGGCGAGCGGATCGCTGGGCGAGGGCTCCCCACTGCCGGCGATGTACTCGCCAGAAGGACTAATCGTCCACTGCAAGAAGTCCCACCCGTTGGCGGCCAGGCCGCCGTCCACCAGCGAGCCGAGGTCGTGCAGGCCGCCGGCGACGGTGAAGTAGAAGGGCCGCAAGCCGAGGTCGGTGTCCAGTGCGTCGAAGAGTTGGTACTGGCCCAGCACCAGCCCGTTGTCGCCGAGCCACGTGACCTCGCTGTAGGCGTACCCGTCCGAGCGGGTGGAGAGGTCGAAGGGGTAGGTGGTGTCGGTTCCCGGGTCGTACATCCAGGCGCTGTAGCCGAGCGGGGTCTCGCCTCCGTTGTAGCGGGTGGCCTGGCCTGCGACCTGGCCGAGCGCGTTCAGAAGCAGGTTCCCCTCGTCTTCTCCGCCTATGCCCGCCCCGCTGCTGTAGCGGAATCCGTCGGCGCGCGTGCGCATGGGGTCGGCGAGGCCGACATTGAGGGTGGCCGTGCCGTTGTAGAGCCAGGCGGACTGCCCCAGGTAGCCGGTGCCCGCGGCGTCGAAGCGGATCGCCGTGCCGGCGACCCAGCCGGCGTCGTTCAGGGCATGGGGGTAGCTGGAGCGGTACTCGTTGACGGCGGTGTGCTCGGGGTCGGTGAGGCCCACGTTGAGGGTGGTCGTACCGTTGTAGAGCCAGGCGGTCTCGCCCAGGTCGTTGCCGGCGGCGTCGTACCGGTACGCCACGCCCACGACTCGGCCCGCGGCGTTCAGGCCAGCGACCCAGCTCTCGCGGTACCCATCGGCCGCGCGGGTGTGCTCAGGGTCGGTGGGGCCCACGTTCAGGGTCGTCGTGCCGTTGTAGAGCCAGGTGCTCCAGCCGTTGTAGTTGCCGGCGCCGTCGTAGCGTTCCGCCTGGCCCGCGACCTGGCCCGCAGCGTTCAGGAAGTACACGTCAGCATAGCGGCGGTTATCGGTGACGCGTGTGTGCTCAAGGTCGGTGGGGCCGACATTGAAGGTGGTCGTGCCGTTGTAGAGCCAGATGCTCGAGCCATTGTAGTTGCCCGCGCCGTCATAGCGGGCTGACCAACCCGCGGCCTGGCCCGCGGCGTTCATGTTGTTCGCCCAACTCGAGCGGTAGCCATCGGTCACGCGCGTGTGCTCGGGGTCGGTGAGGCCGATATTGAGGGTCGTGGTGCCGTTGTAGAGCCAGGTGCTCGCGCCCAGGTCGTTGCCGGCGCCATCGTAGCGGAACGCACTGCCCACGACCTGGCCCGCGTCATTGAGGTAGTTCGGCCAACTGATGCGGGTGCCATCGGTCGCGCGCGTGTGCTCTGGGTCAGTGAGGCCGATGTTGAGGGTCGTCGTGCCGTTGTAGAGCCAGGCGCTCGCGCCGTTGTGGTTGCCTGCGCTGTCGTAGCGGTCCGCCCAGCCCGCGACCTGGCCCGCGGCGTTCAGGCCGATGGCCCAACTGTGGCGGTACTCATTGGTCACGCGGGTGTGCTCGGGGTCGGTGAGGCCCACGTTTTGCGTCGTCGTGCCGTTGTAAAGCCAGGCGCTCACGCCGACGTCGTTGCCCGCGGCGTCGTAACGGTTTGCCCCGCCCACCACCTGGCCCGCAGCGTTGAGGCCTGTGACCCAACTGTAGCGGTAGGCGTTCGTGCCCGTGTGCTCGGCGTCGGTGAGGCCGACGTTGAGGAGGGCAGAGCCGTCGTAGAACCAGGCTGTCTGGCCCAAAGGGCCTTCGGGTGGGACGTAGCGCGTCTGGCTGCCCGCGACCTGGCCCGAAGCATTAACGTACCGGGGGAAGCTCTCGCGGGTGCCTCCAGGGCCCGTGTGCTCGGCGTCTTTGAAACCGAGGGAGGTGATGCTGAAGATGGGGGCGGCTGGCGCGCGGCCCGCCCCCCCGAGCAAGATTGCGCCCGCCACGCCGATGGCGAAGCAGAGGGAGAGTCGCCCGAATCGCCCGTTGACTGTGCCGCCCATGGTTCGGTCCCCTGGTGCCCCCATGCTGTTGCAGAATCGCGGGTTTGCCCATCGCCCACCGAAGCCGGCTCCCCGGCGATGGCGCACGACCAGGATTCAAGCGCTTTCTCCCCGCGCTGTCAAGTGCACTTCAATTCTCGCGAGGCGGTTGCGATGTCACCTTGGGCCTTCGCCAGCAGCAGGACCTGAGGGCCTCACGAAGGTATTGGAATCTTCGGGACGGAACTTGAAAGAAGGGGGTCTTCGGGGTTTGCTGATCCTGCCTCGACTGGCCGGTGCAGGGCGTGGGCATGCCCTCTCCCTGCGGACCTGGCGGTTCCTGGGGAGGGCCCTGCCGAGGGGCTGGCGGGCGCAGCCTGCGCATGCTGTATCAACCCTGTGAGGGGGGAAGTGATACAGCATGGATAGAAGGACGAGGATTGGCGATTCTCGCGGTTCCGGCCATACCTGCTCATCTGGGGGATGAGCAAGCATGTGAGCGGGAATGCCCGGAGGGCGTAAGGCGTTGGGGTATAGAGGGTTATGGGACGGTCCTCACTGGCGCCACATCTCCCGTCGCGCGCTCCCCAACGGGGCCGCGTCAGGATGGTCAAACCGTGGCGAGTCCGACATCTGAAGCCTCAGGCAAGCGGTCCGCCCGCAGGAACGTCCGACATCGCAACCGCCTGAGTTTTCGCCCAGCAAGAGCTGAGGCGAAGCGCCGCAGAGGCGTGGGATGCAGCCCGGGGGCCTGGAATACTCACCTGGGCAGGCGGTAGATATGGACGCCCAGCGGGGCAAAGGTGTCGGTGAAGGAGCCGGCGCTGGCCTTGAGCGTGCGGTTCTCGTCAACGACTGTCACCTCGCCCCCTGCGGGCAGGCCCTCGACTTTGATGGTGGCTTTGGCCTCCCTCAGGCGCTCGTCGTAGTTGACGGTGAAGAGGTAGAGGCCATCGGGGCCTTCTTTGGCCAGGAGGTCGAGCTTCACGTCGCCCTCGGCCGCAATGGAGGCGGCCTGCTTCGGCGCGGCGCCGAGGATGGCGGGCGCGAGCCGCGTGATCTGTTCGTTGATCTCGCGGATCGCCTTGCGGTTCTCGTCGGGCACACCGAACTGGCTGTAAGAGGGCTTCCAGATGTGGGTGAAGTAGCCAATGGCTGTGGCCCCGCGGGTGATGGACATCCACACCTCGGCGCGGATGTGGGTGGGCGTGACCTCCTTCTGGTTCTCGAGGGCGCCTGTCCATTGTCCTCCCCTGCCCGTCTCGATCCAGGCATACACGGGCTTGTCGCCGGCCATCTTCACCAGCAGGTCGGTCGCCTCCTGAACGAGGTGGATCCACTCGGGCTTGTTCCAGCCGTAGATGGGGTAGATGTCGTAGCCCACGACGTCGGCGGCCTTCACGTACTCGGGATACGCCCGCCGCAGGTCATCGGGAATGCGTTTGAAGAAGGGATGGAAGTTGCCCGTGAGGGTCATGAAGACCGGCCGCGTGGGGTCGGCGGCCTTCATCGCGTTGTACTTTGCGAGCGTCTCGGCGGGGGTGGCGCGCGGCACGGTGCGCGGCGGCGACAGGAGGACGTTTCTCCCCGCCTTGTCGAAGCCCTCGATCTCGCCGAGCGAGCCCCACTCCTGATCGCCGGGGTAGGTGGACACCACCTTGAGGGTAAGTTCCTTGAAGGTGGCAGGCTTGGCAAGCGCGAACTTCTGCTCGCCCTTCTTGTTCTCGACCGTAGCCTTGAGGATTTCGGCGCCATCGCCCTCGAAGACGACCTCCTTCATCACGGCCAGGCCCTTCGAGATGGTGGGCCAGACCGCCAGGGCCTCGACGGTGATCGGCGCCTTGAGCTTGATCGCGATGACGGCACCCTGAAGCGGGTCGAGCACCGACCAGCTCGTCCTGTCGCCGTCGAGGACCTTCCACAGCGGCGTACGGTTGTTGATCTTCAGGTGCTTCGCGGGCACGACCTCGGCGTCGCTCGCCTGGTGGGTGAGGTCGGGCTCGTCGTCGTGGATGTAGCCGAGCAGCGCGGGGTGGCCTTTGAGCTTCGGCTCAAACGGCATCACGCCGTAGAGGCCGGCCGCGGCCACAAGCGGCAGGTAGCCCGTCACGTCCTGCGTGCCGGACGACTTGGGCCAGTAGCCGGCCACCGTGTTCATCGCGCATTCGGCGACCAGCGGGAAGTTCCGCGCGTCCTGGAGCCACGCCATCAGTGGAAAGAATGGCTTGCCGTTGACCAGGAACGCTCGGCCCGGGCCGATGGCGACCTTCTCGATGGGCGGCAGCTTGGCCTCGCCCGCCGATGCGAGAGCAGGGACAAGCACGAGTGCGACCGCAAGGCATCTGGCCACGGCGGTTCCTCCTGAGAAGCGCGCAGTTGACAAGCGCGGAACAACTTGCCAGCATTATAGCCCGGGAGGCCCATGGGAGAAAGCAAGGAGCGCAGAATGCGGCAGCCTGTGGCGTGTCTCGGGCTCTGGCTCTCGACCCTCGCAGCGGGGATCGCGGGCGAACCAGGTGTGACGCCCATCCTCGACGACGGCAGCTACTATCGCTACTTCATCGCCTGGCGAACGGAGTTCCTGCGAAAGAGCGACGGTTCCCTCGAGCCGATTGACGACAAGGGGAAAGGCCCCGCGCCCGTCGTGGCCTCGGACCTGCCGCCTGCGAACTGGGCGGCGCCGGATTTCGACGATTCGGCCTGGGCGCGGCGGCGCGGCCCGCTCAAGGCTGCCGCCACCGAGATGTCCCTCATTTGCCTTCGCTCGCGCTTCGAGGTGAGCGACCCCGCCAAAGTCGGCGACCTGTGCGTCTCCGCCGTTTTCACCGCCGGCGGCGTGCTGTACGTCAATGGCGTCGAGGTGGCGCGCGTGGGCCTGCCTCAGGGCGCGACCCTGGATGCCGAGGCCGAAGACCTGCCCAAAGAGGCGTATCTCGACCCCGACGGCAACCTCTACCGCATCGGTTGGGGCGACGAGAAGAAGTTCGAGGAGCGCCAGAAGGCGCGGCTGCGCGCCTTCGACGCCGTGAAGATTCCCCCTGCCGCGCTGCGCAAGGGCGTCAACGTCATCGCCCTCGAGATCCACCGCGCGCCCGCGAGCGAGCTGCTGCTCACGGCCAAGCCGCTGCGCTGGCGCGAGGAGGCCTGGCGCGGGCGCAGCTACTACTGGTGGAGCCGCCTCGGCCTCGAGGGCGTCAAGGTGACGGCGACAGGCGAGGGCGTCGTGCCCAACGTGGGCCGCCCGCCGAAGCTCCAGGTGTGGAACCACCCGCTGATCGAGCGCCCGATGATGAGCGATTGGGGCGACCCGTGCGAAGCCTTGCGTCCCGTGCGCTTCGCCGGGCAGCGCGGCGCCGTGCTGTCGCAGGCTCTCTGCGTCGGCTCCCCGACGGCCATCAAGGGACTCAAGGTGGCGGCGGAGGCGACGCTGCCTGGCACGGTCATCGAGGTGGCCTATCTCCAGGCCGACGGCGACGTGCGCGGCTCGTTCGGCAGCCTGGTCGCCGAACCTCCCGAGGGCAGTGCGGTGCAACCCGTATGGCTGCGTCTGCGTGTGCCGGCCGACGCCAAGCCCGGCGACTACACAGGGAAGGTGACCGTCGCCTGCGAGGGCGCCGCTCCCGTCATTGTGCCCGTCGAGATGACGGTCTATGGCTGGACAATGCCTGCGCCCCGGGACTTCACAGCGCACGTCGGCCTCATCCAGTCGCCCGACACGCTGGCGCTGCACTACGGCGTCGAAATGTGGTCGGAGGCGCACTGGAAGCTCATCGAGCGCTCGTTCCAGCTTCTCGGCGAAGTGGGCAACAAGGTGGTCTTCATCCCCGCCATCCGCCGCACGCACTTCGGCAACGAGCACGGCATGGTGCGTTGGGCGAAGGCCGACGGCGGCCACAAGCTCGACTTCTCACTCGTCGAGAAATACCTCGACCTGGCGCTCAAGCACCAAGGCAAGCCCCAGGTCGCGTGCCTCTACTGCTGGGAGCCGTACACGGGCGGCAAGTACCTCGACCACGCGGCGAAAGGCAGCGGCAAGGGCATGTGTTACACCGTGCTCGACCCGAAGACGGGCCAGCTCGAAGAGGCCGAAGGGCCAAGATGGGGCGAGCCCGCCGTCCGCGAGTTCTGGAAGCCCGTGATGGACGGGTTCCGCGACCTGCTCGCCAGGCGCGGCATCGAGGGGGCGATGATGCTCGGACTCGCCGGCGACACCCGCCCCACGCGGGAGGCGGGCGAGGACCTCCTGGCCGTCGCTCCGAACGCCAAGTGGGTCGTCCACTCCCACGCCACGGCCGACAGCCTCTGGGGAATGCCCGTGGGCTACCTGTGCGACGTGTGGGGCGCCCCCCAGGCCCCCGACCCACCCAAACGGCTCTACGGCTGGCAGAACCCCTTCCTGCGGGCCACGTTCCCCCGGGCCGGCAGCAACACGGTCGGCTCGATGCATCCGGACGCACCGCTCGCCATGTGGTACCTGTCGCTTGAGGCCATGCAGGCAGCCGGCATCCACGGCTTCGGGCGCGTGGGGGCCGATTTCTGGCCCGTCGTGCCAGGCCCCGAGAACCGCAAGAAGACCATTCTCGGCCGATTCCCCGAGAGCGGCTGGGGGCAGCTCAGCATGACCGAGAGCGCCCCCTGGACCCTCGCCCCGGGCAAGGACGGCGCTTTGCCGACGCTTCGCTTCGAGATGCTTCGCATGGCGCAGCAGCAGACGGAGGCACGCATCTTCATCGAGAGGGCACTCGCCGATGGCGCGAAGCGGGCCAAGCTGGGCGATGTCGCGGCACGGGTTGAGAGACTGCTGGATGACCGCACCCGCGCCCTCAACTACGCTCGTTCGCGCGGCTGGGACTACTTTGCCAGCTCGGGCTGGCAGGCCCGCGAGGAGGCCCTCTACGCCGCCGCGAGCGAAGTCGCCGCAAAGCTCGAGGGAGCACGCTAGTAACGTCTGCATGAGTGATGCGAAGATAGGAGGGGCGTCATTTCGGGCGTAGCGCAGTCGGGGAGTCTCTTTTCTCTGGCGGCACAGGAGAGATGCCCCGCCTTAGCTCGGCATGACCGCCCTTTGCACTATTCATGCAGAAGGCTGTAGGCTGCGTACCGGATCCAGTTGGCAGTTCGAGCGACATGGGTTATACTGTAATGGCGGCGCGGGAAGGTGCTGATATGAGACGGCCATGACCCTGAACTTCAAGACGACGGTGGTGCTTCTGCTCATCGTGGCGGGGGGGTACTACGCGTACTCCTTGTACTTCCCTGGTGTGGATACTGGGGACGTCGCGAAGCTGTTGCGCAGCCACCGCCGAGCCGAACCCGGGGCGCAGACGGTGCTCAAGCACCGGATCATGACGACGTATGACTCGAAGAGGGACTACGCGATCATCTTTCGCGCCCTGGACAGCCCCAGCCCGGCCACGCAGGCCCTGGCAGTCGAGATTCTCACCGAGAAGGTGGAGCGCCGGGCCCTCCCCAAGCTGCTGGAGATGCTGAACGATCCGACACGGGCGGAGTTCGTCCTGGAGACGGTCGCAGCCGCCATGGGCACGCTGGATGTACGCGAGGCGGTGCCACGCCTCGTCGAACTCACCGACACGTCGGAGCCTCCAGCCGTGCGCTCGGCGGCGCACAATGCCCTGGTGAGAATGACCGGGGCGGGCGCTCAGGTGAAGTTCGGGCCCAACTCTCGCGAGCAGTGGACCTTGTGGCTCCGCACCCAACAATCTGGCGGGACACGCTGACCTGAAACAGCCGCGGCCGGCTACTGGCGTTGCGCAGTGCCGGGAGTGGGGCTCGCCTCCTCCGGCAGAGCAGGAGTCTCGGCGATCACTTGCTCCTTGATCAGCGTCAGCCCGAATAGCGTCTTCTCCTTCAGCACCTCGCCGTTGTCTGACACCCACGCTTGCGCCTTCAGGTAGCCCGACCGAATCTCCACCACGTGCGTATCCCAGGAGCGGCCGGCCCATTGCAGCGGTTCCCGGCCCACCACCTCCAGTTCCACCTCCGTGGGCTCCAGCGTCAGGGGGTTCAGCACGATCACCGACCAGCGCAGCCCCACGCGAAGCGGCGGCAGGGCCAAGAGGGGCGACAGCCCCGTCGCCACCAGGCCCCCGCGAGGCAGGGGCAGCTTGTGCACCTGCTCACCCTCGCCCTGGACCGCCGCGCGCAACACCAGGTCCCCGTCCACCACCTCGCCGCGGCACTCCGCGTCAATCACGGGCGAATGCAGCACCATGGAGAACCGCTCCAGCGCGTATCCCTTGTCCACCACGACCACCATGTCCAGAGCGAAAGCCGACAGCTTCTCCAGGAATCCCGGCACGGGCGCCCGCAGCCGGGTGGCATTGCTGATGCGGTACTTCCCGTCCTCGGAATAGAGGAACACCGTCTCGGTGTACCCCATCTTTTCTCGAACGCCCGGCAGGTAGATTGCCATGCGGTTCTGGTAGTTCTGCCGATCCGCCGTCAGCACCGAGCGATAGGTGCCTGGGATGGACTCGGGCTTGACCTCAAGCAGCCACCGCCGGACAAGGGAGGTCGTCATGACCGCCCAGAACCCGATCACCGCCACCACCACGAGCCGATGGAGCATCTTCCCGGCTCCTGCTACCCCGCGGGGGGACATGATGCCGCGTCACCTGGCCCGGTCGTCTGCCCTGGCTGCATGTCGCCGTAGGACTGGCTCAGAATGTCCTCGGGAGCCACTCCCAGTTCGGCCAGAAGCCGCCGGAGGAGAGCGTGGGCCGCGGCGTCGGACTCGACCCCATCCATAACGGCCTCAAGCTCGATGAACGTGCCCAGTCCCTCCACCTCGTCCAGGTGAACCCGCACGTTCTCCAGCATGTAGAGCGCACGTTCCTTCTGCACGTGCGCGCAGGAGCCGTGACGGGCCTCGAGCTCTCGGAGCGTCTCCTCTGCGTCGGGCACGGACAGCAGCTCATAGTGGCTGTCGCGGATTCCGGCCACGTCGGCGCGCCGATAGCGCACCAGGGTCGCCTCCCCGGGCTGCTCGATGCGGAGTTTCAGCCGCCCGTCAGGCACGGCGAAGTAGACGTCGGTTTGACGACGCGTCCACACGTGAAGCGCTCCTGCACGCCGGCAGATCGCCTCCGCGCGCGCCAGATCGCGGCACCTGGCTTTGACCTCGATGTTCCTCTTCATACCGCCATCTTACGCCTGCCCATGAGCGGCGTCAAGGGAGGCACCCAACTTGATCGGCTGCTGCCCCATGAGTATCATGGGGCGGTTCAAACGTGTCCGGGCAGTATCCAGCACGCTGGAGGAAGCGCATGGTTCGCGAGTTGACAGTGCTGCCCAGCTTCGACCCGAAGATCGTCGAGCTTGGCCAGATTCCTGTGTACCAATACAACCGCACGCTCGAGCAGGAACTTGCCGACGGGCGGCTGACCGAGCGCGATGCCAGGCAGTTCCTCGAGTTCATGATGACGATCCGCGCCTTCGAGGAGATGATCGTCGCGGCGCGCAACCAGGCCTATGAGCCGCTCAAGGGCATCGCGTTCGAGTATCGCGGCCCCACCCACCTCTCGATAGGCCAGGAGGCCACCAGCGTGGGCGGGTGCGCCGCCCTCCGCCTCACCGACTACATTACCAGCACCCACCGCGGGCACGGCGACGGCATCGCCAAGGGCTGCTTCGCCGTCTACCAGCGCGACCCCGCCACGCTGCGCAAGGTGCTGGGTCTCTCGGAGGCCGAGAAGCTCAGCGAGGAGGCCCTGCGCGAGAGGGCCATGGAGCACCACCTCTTCCGCACGGCTGCCGAGCTGTTCGGGCGCGACGCCGGCTACTGCCGGGGCCGCGGGGGCGGGATGCACATCGCCGATTTCAGCGTCGGCCACCTGGGCGCCAATGCCATCGTCGGCGGCAGCATCGGCATCGCGGCAGGGGCGGGAATGTCGGCACGCTATCGCCACAGCGGCCAGGTGTGCCTCTGCTTCGCGGGCGACGGCGCCTACTGCAACGGCATTTCCTTCGAAGCCCTCAACATCGCCTCGATGGGACAGTTCACCAACGAGCTGGCGTCGCACCCCTTTGGCGTCCCCACCATCTTCGCCATCGTCAACAACCAGTACGCCATGACCGGCCAGGTAGACGGCGAGGTAACAGGGGTGGACCACATGGCCCGCCGCGGCGCGGCCTTCCGGCCGGACAACCTGCACGCCGAGGTGATCAACGGCATGGACGTTCTGGCCGTCCTCGACGGCGTGCGCCGCGCCGCCGAACTCGCCCAGGAGGGCAAGGGCCCCGTCATCCGCGAGCTAGTGACCTATCGCTACCACGGCCACTCGCTGAGCGACCCTCGCATCGAGTACCGCTCGAAAGAGGAGGAGGCCGCCTGGCGGCAGGTGGACCCCATCGCCCGCCTCTCCGGCCAGCTTGTCGAAGCCAAGGTGTGCACCCAGGACGAGATCGAGGCGCTCCAGAGGAAGGTGGATGAGCGGCAGGGCCGCGCCGCGCGCCGCGCGGCAGAGGCCCCTGAGCCGAAGGCCGAGGACGTGCTCGTATTCATGTACAGCAGCGGCACGTCGGACACGGTTCCCGCCGCGGCCAAGGAGCCCCGCCAACTCACCACGCCTGAGCCTCTCCCGCGCAAGGGCGGCAAACTGAGCTTCAAGGATGCCATCAAGGAGGCCCTCATCGAGGAGATGGTGCGCGACAACCGCGTGATCTTCTACGGCGAGGACGTGGCCGACTACGGCGGCGCCTTCAAAGTCACCAAGGGGCTGATTGACATCTTCGGGCGTGATCGCGTGTTCAACACCTCCATCTCCGAGGCTGCGATCATCGGCACCGCGGTCGGTGCGGCCATGACGGGCCTCCGCCCCGTGGTGGAGCTGATGTATTCGGACTTCGAGTACCAGGCGGGCGACCAGATCTACAACCAGGCGGCCAAGTGGTCGTACATGTCGGGGGGCTCCCTGTCGGTGCCCCTCGTCATCCGCTCGTCGGTGGGCGCGGGCAAGGGCTATGGAGGCCAGCATTCGCAGAGCCTCGAATCGCATTCCACGCACACGCCCGGCATCAAGGTGGTCTTCCCCAGCACGCCGTACGACGCGAAGGGCCTGCTCAAGACGGCCATCCGCGATGACAATCCCGTGATGTTCTGCGAGAGCCAAGCCCTCTACAACGATCTGGGCGAGGTGCCGGCCGAGGACTACACAATCCCCTTCGGCCGGGCGGCCGTCCGCCGCGAGGGCTCCGACCTCACCATTGTGGTCTGGGGCAAGGTGGCGTCCGACGTCCTCGAGGCCGCCCGAGTCCTCGAAGCCGAGCACAGCATCGCTGTCGAGGTCATTGATCCCCGCACCCTCATCCCGTTCGACATCGAGACCGTGTTGCGCTCGGTGCGCAAGACCGGCCGAGCCATCGTGGCCTCACAGGCCTGCCGCACCGGCAGCTACACGGGCGAGATCGCCGCGCAGATTCAGGAGCTGGCCTTCGACTACCTCGACGCCCCGGTCGGCAGGATTGGCGCCCTGGATGGGGTGTCGCCGCAATCCTACGTCCTCGAGCAGGCTTTCCTGCCAAGCGTAGCCACCATCATCGAGACCGCGCGCAAACTGGTCGGGCGGTGAGCAGCGGAAAGGGACTTCCCGGATGGCCGACAGCCCTTCGACCTATCATCGGGCGCTGCCGCTCACGACCGGGCAACTTGAGGCGCTCTGCCCCGCCAGCGTCTTCCGCCAGGCGGCGCGGTACGCCAAGAGCGCGCACATGGTGGACCGGCTGCGAATCGGCGAGGCCCTCTACGCGCGGTTCCACGGCACCCGAGGCATCTACTCGACTCGCATCGCCGTGGCCGAGCGCGACCTCAAGTTCGAATGCACGTGTCCGCTGGCCAACCCCCGCCAGCCCTGCAAACACGCCATCGCGCTGGGCCTGGGCTGGCTCGAGAGCCCTGGCAGCTTTCACGACCTGGACCTCACGCTGGCACGCCTGGCCCACGCGCGCAAGGCTGAAATCCTCACGCTGTTGCGCCAGGCCGCCCAGCAGTTGCCAGAGCTCGTTCCCCTGCTCGACCGGCGCCGCCCCTCGTAACCGTCATTCCATTCCGCAGACCGCCTCAGCCGCCCACCGAAGCTCCAGCCGCACGACGCGGCGGTTCATCGCGTCAGCGACGTAGAGGCGCCCTCTCTGCACCTGCCCCGCGCTCACGGCCATCGGCCAGCCGAGCGGCACGTCGGGCTCGGGCACGGGGCTCTGTGGGCCGGCGGAGTCGGGGTTGCCGTAGTAGCCGAAACGCAGGATCTCATTCCCCGCGTTGTCCACCACCGCCACATAGTAGTCCAGAGCGTTGGGGATGTAGAGGCGCCCCCACGGGTCGAGGTCGAAGCGGCCCTCCTTGCACACGCAGCCGCCTTCCACCTGCGGCGCCAGGATGGGATAGGCGGCAAGAGCGCCCTTCACATAGTCCCCCACCTGACTCCCCGCCCAGGCCATGCCCTGGCCCTCCGCCTCTTCGCCCTGCGCGAGCTTCACGTAGCCGCCACCTTCGGGGCCGAACTTGACAATGGCGCCCTTGGTGCGCCGCTTGTCAGCGGCCGCGGGAGAGCCCGCCGGGGCGCCGTGGAGGCCAACATAGATGTTGCCCGCTGCATCCACGCACAGCCCGCCGCCTTGGGGGTCCGTCGGCCCCACCAAACCATCGGCGGGGCCGGAGTGCTTCTCGGCCTGCCCATTCGCGTCCCACACGCTGACATGGTACTTGCACCAGTCGAACATGTGATGGACGTAGATTCGGCCGCTCGGGGCGACCCAGAGGCCCTTGTTCGACCACCCGTGGCCGTAGCGGCCATAGACGTCTTTGCCTGTAGTGGTCAGCGTGGTCGTGTTCTTGCCTGTGGCGGCGAACGGCACAGGCTTGAACTCGCAGTCGAAGCGGGTCACGAGTTCGTGCCAGCCCTGCTGGCCATAGACGTAGAGGCGGCCGTCGGGGCCGAAGGCCAACTCCATCCCCTTGAGCGGGAAGGGCCTCTTCTCGCCCGTGAGGCCGTCGCAGCGGGTGAGGCCGCTCCAGCCGTCGCTCACCACGATGTCGTCGGAGAAGGGGTCGGCCCACACCTTGACCACGGCCTCGGGCATCAGAACCTCCTCGCCGCCCAGCTTGCCGGTGACGACGAACGCCGTCCCACGGTCCTCGATGCGGGTGACGCCCTCCGTCTTCATCCCGCGCCCTTCGGGATGAATGGCCTCCTGGCACACGTTGCTGAGCCAGATAACGGCGGGGTCCTGCGAGGCATCCACGGCCATCGCAGGAGCGTTCAGGCAGCCGAGCGTCAACTCGGCGAGCACCTTGCCGTCCTTCCACCCCGAGAGCTTGAGCAGCTTGACCTCGTTGACGGCCTTGTAGCCGTTGACGATTCTCCGTGTGGTGACGTAGACCCCCGGCCCCTTGGGGCTGAGAGCCACCAGGTCGGGCCACTCGACAGGCGTAGAGCCGAGCAGCTTGCCGGCAGGGTCGTACACGGCGAGGCGCTGGTTCACCCGGTCGCACACGTAGATGCGCCCCTCCCTGTCGGCGGCGAGTCCGTGCAAGGCGCTGAGGCCGTTCTTGCGGCCCCAGTTGGTGTAGTGATACCAGCCGTTCTTCTCCTTCGCCCAGAAGTTATCGGCAGGCACGTCAATCGCAATGAAGGGGGAGCGTTCGCCGGTCGCTGGGTCCACCTTGAAGACCTGTCCGTCAGCGATCTTGCGGCTCTCGTGATACCAGCCGGCGAGATAGAGGCTCCTGCCGTCAGGCGCGGCGGCCCAGCAGATCGGCCCCTGGGCGGGCGGCGCAGGCGTCTTCGTGTCGCCCCAGGCGATGCACGCGCCGTCGGCCGCGCGAATGCGGCACAACTCGCCGCGGCCGTTCGTGAGCCACAGCACCCCGCTCTGCACGCGACTCCCGATGAAGCCGCCGATGGCCTCGGGGTGAATCCACGGCAGGAGTGCGTTGTGCTGCGGGGGACTGAGCTTCCCGTCGCGAAGCGCCGGCTTGCCAAAGCCTTCGACCTCCCCTGCCTTCAGGTTGGCGGGATAGGGGAAGATCGTTCGCAGGTACTTGCCCGTGCGGTCGAACACCTTGATGGTGAAGATGTTTCCCCCATAGCCGCCGCCCGTGGCCACGTAGACCTCGCCCTGGTCGTCGGTCGCAAGGCCGTAGACCTTGCTCGCGATGGCCTCGGGGCCGCCGATGATGCCGGAGAACACCGCCTGCGCGCCGAGGCGGACATAAGCTTTGAAAGGCGCGCCCTTGGCCGGCTGGCCGAGGTCATCGGAACCATCCCACTCGAGGCTCTGCGTCAGCCCGGGCCTCAGGGGCGGCGGCGGCGCGTTCTGGCCGCCGAGCGCCCCGGCGGCCAGATGCCGCACGACGTTGCTCTGGACATCGAGGATGCTCACCTCGGCATCCGTCGGCGCGTTGACCGCAAACTCGACGAGCCGTTTCGCCCCGTCCGTGCGCACGGTCGGCTTCTGCGCGAAGTCGGGCTTCACCTCGCCGGCCAATGCCGTGCCGACAAGCAACGCACACGTTGCCGCAAGGGTGGTTCTCATGCCACTTCGCTCCAGGCTCCTGGGTTACCCTCGCCGTGCGCCGTATCGTATTCCGTCCTGCGGCCCTGTCAAGGCTTGATTTGCCTCCCCCCTTCGGCTAAGCTGGCGCTCAGTCGCCGGCACACCCATAGATTTCCCTGTGGAAGGAGACCCCTGATGCGTGCGATGGCTCTTGCCGCGTTGGTATTCGTCGGCCTGGTGAGCGGAACCGTTCGAGCCGCGGAGGCCGAGGGGAAGCTCAAGGTGCTCGTCGTGTGGGGCGGCCACGGCTTCAACCAGCCCGCCTTCTGGCAGATGTTCAAGGACAACCCCGACATCGCCTACACCGAGGCCAAGCACGAGAAGACCTCCGAGGTCTACGACCGCGACGACCTGCTCACCTACAATGCCATCGTGCTCTACGACTTCTGGCAGAACATCACGGACGACCAGAAGAAGAGGTTCGAATCCCTGCTCGACAAGGGCGTAGGTCTCGTCGTCCTCCACCACGCCCTGGCCACCTACCAGGACTGGCCTGTGTTCGAGAAGACGGTCGGCGGCAAGTTCCTCCTCCGCGACGAGGAGCGCAACGGCATCAAGGTGCCCAAGTCGGGCACCGGCGGCGGCGAGATCGCCCTGCACGTGTGCTCGAAGGACCACCCGATCACGAAGGGGATGGACGACTTCAAACTCCAGGACGAGTACTACAACAAGTGCCTCGTGAGCAAGGACGTGACGCTGCTCCTCACCACCGACTGCCCGGGGAATCAGAGGGAAGTGGCCTGGTGCCACGAACAGGGCAAGTCGCGCGTCGTCTACATCATGAGCGGCCACGACCAGAAGGTCTATAACGACGCCAACTACCGCCGGCTCCTGGCCAACGCGATCCAGTGGGCCGCCCGAAAGCTCTGAGCAGAGATTGGCGGTTGATCTCCTGCTCCTCTTCCGGGATAATCCGAGGTGGCGTTGTGGCCCGAGGGGCACGCTTCGGCCATCCCTGAACCTAGGAGGAATCGCATGCGGCGTACGGCGCTGGTCTGTCTGGGGCTCATTGCGGGCGCTTCTGCCCTGGCGGCCGACTGGCCCCGCTGGCGTGGGCCCAAGAACGACGGCATCTGCACCGAGACCGGCCTCCTCAAGGAATGGCCCGCCGAGGGCCCTAAGCTGCTCTGGACCGCCACCGGCGTGGGCAAGGGCTTCTCCAGCATGTCCATTGTCGCCGGCAAGCTCTACACCATGGGCGACCTCAAGACCGAGGAGGGCGAACGCCAGCACGTCATCGCCCTCGACCTCGCGTCGCAGAAGATCATCTGGACCGCGCTCGTCGGCCCGCCGCACGGCGACGGCTCACGTTGCACACCCACCTTCGACGAGGGGCTCCTCTACGCCGTCGGCACCGATGGCGACCTGGTGTGTGTGCAGGCCGCGGACGGCAAGGTGGTCTGGAGGAAGAACTTCAGCAAGGACTTCGGCGGGCGCATGATGTCGGGCTGGAAGTACAGCGAGTCGCCGCTCGTGGATGGCGACAAGCTCCTATGCACGCCCGGCAGCGACCAGGCGGCTATCGTGGCGCTGAACAAGAAGACCGGCGAGACGATCTGGAAGTGCGCCTCGCCCAAGCCCGTGGGCGGCGCCGGCTATGCCTCGATTGTCGTGTCGGAAGGCGCCGGGGTGCGCCAGTACATCACCCTTTTCGGCCGCGGCGCCCTGAGCGCCAGGGCCGACGACGGCAAGTGCCTCTGGCACTACCCCCGCATCGGCAACGGCACCGCCAACATTCCCACGCCCGTGGCGGATGGCGACTACGTGTTCGTCTCCACCGCCTACGGCACCGGAGCGGCCCTGCTCAAGCTCTCGCCGGCCGACGGCGGCGTGAAGGCTGAGGAGGTCTACTTCCTCGACGCCAAGACGTTCCAGAACCACCACGGCGGCTTCGTGAAGGTGGGCGACTACATCTACGGCGGCAGCGGCCACAATGCCGGCAAGCCCACTTGCCTTGAAATGAAGACGGGCAGAGTCGTGTGGCAGGAGGACCAGCCGGGCGGCGGCTCGGGGGCCGTGCTCTATGCCGACGGCAACCTGATCATCCGTTATCAGGGCAAGGAGGTGTGCCTCATCGGCGCCACGCCCGAAGGCTACAAGCTCAAGGGCAAGTTCACGCCCCCCGGCCAGCCCGGCATGGGCGGCCCCGCCTGGGCGCACCCCGTCATCAGCGACGGCAAGCTCTATCTCCGCCACGCCAACTACGTCTTCTGCTACGACATCAAGGGGAACTGAGCGAGGCGACGCCCCGTTATCGCTGCCCGCCGACAGCCACGAACCCACCCGAAGGTTCCAACGCCTTCGGGTGGGTTTCGCTTTGGCCTCTGAGCGGTCACACGGCTGGTGCCGTGCCGCCATGACGCGGGCGGTGCCACGCTACCTGCCAACGCAGAACACGCTCTTCTGGCCGACAAGGAACAGGCACCCGCCCGCCACAGCCGGCGAAGGATGGCTTCCGTCGCCCAGGTCGTTGGTGGCGAGAACTCTGAACTCCGGGCCGGCCTGGACGACGTAGCTCTTGCCCGCGTTGGCGAAGAAAAGGCGGCCCTCCGGGTCGGCGATGGGGCTCGCCCAGCCGGAGGAAATGCCCTCCAGCCGCTGTGTGTAGACCTCCTTGCCCGTCGCCGCCTCCCAGCACCGCAGCGTGCCCTGGTCGTAGAGCCGGTAGACGTGGCCTCCGACGATGATCGGCGAACTGAGCCCGCCGCCCGAAGCGACCTTCCACTTGACGTGCGTCGCCGTCACGTCGCCCTCGCCTGTGGGGTCCACGGCAGCGCCTGGGCCGCCGCGCCCGTTGTCGAAGTAGACGATCCCCGCGCCATAGGCCGGGGACGATGTCTCCCCTGCCCCAGCGCACCACCAGAGGGTCTTGCCCGTGGCGGGGTCGAGGCTCCGCAAGGCGTCGGGCAGGCGCCCGAGACCGCCGGCGAGGACGAGCATCTGCGGCTTGCCCTTCACCTCGATGAGCGTGGGCGTGCTGTGGCCGAAGCCCATCGTGGGCTGCTTCGCCTCCCACTTCACCTCGCCCGTCGCCTTGTCGTAGGCCGACACCCGCGAGTTCTGCGGCACGGTCTCATAGGCGAAGATCAGCGTGTCCTCGTAGAGAATCGGGCTGCTGCCCACCGTGACGTCGAAGTCACCCGGCACGAGTTCCCGGCGCCACACGATCTTGCCTTCGTAGTCGAGGGCGGCGAGCACCTTGGATCCGAAGGCGGCATAGACGAGCTTGCCGTCGGTGCAAGGCGTAGGCGCGGCATAGCCGCCGCCGGGGCCGCTGCGAAAGTCGTTCCGCAGCCAGGGGCCGGGCGGCACCTGCGTGTCCCAGAGCAGCTTGCCGTCGCTCGTGTCGTAGCACAGCACGTGATGCTCGGGCATCATCTTGCCGTCCGGCTTGCCCTCCCCCGGCCACCGCACGGTGGAGATGAACAGGCGATTGCCCCAGACAATGGGGCTGGCATGCCCCTGGCCGACGAGCGGCGACTTCCAGCGCACATTCTCATTCTTCGGCCCGCCCCAGGTGAGGGGCAGGCTGGCTTCCTTCGTATAGCCCAGCCCCGTCGGCCCGCGGAACTGCGGCCAGTTCTCCTCCCGTGCCCAGGCGAGCCTGGCGGCCACAGCGGCCAGGCACAGCGTTGCTGCGGCTGTTAGTCGGTGGCATGCCACGTTGGGTCCTCCTTCGCAGTTGCTCGGATCAACCTCTGGCAAGCGCCAGGTCCAGCGCCAGCAGTTCGCGGGTGAGTTCGTCGTGGGCGTTGGCGTAGGGGAGGCTGGCGCAGATGAAGGGGACCATGTCGGCGGCGTAGCCGCCGCGGGCCGCGGCAGTACGGTCGGGCGCATAGCCCACGCTGTCGTTGACGAAACTGCACACCAGCGTGGGCTTGCCCTGCGCGGCGGCCACCACGTCGTTCTTGATGGCCTGGAAGGTTTCGAAGCCGGAGCCGAGAATGGCGAGGGACCCGATGCGCATCCCCGCGACCTCGGTGGGGTCAGCCAATGGCTGGTTGGCCGCCGCCTTGGCGAGCAGTCGCCGCAGGGCCGTGACGTAGACCATGGCGATCCGGACCTCGTGCGGGGCGTCCGTGGCGTCGAGCTTGTGGAGCTTGGGCTCGCATTCGGCGAGGAGTTCGCGCAGCTTCTCAACGCCCCACGGCTTGCGGCTGAATGTGACTTTGCGGCGGGCCGACGAAATGCGATCAACGCCGAGGGGCTTCGCCGCCGCGATGCCGTTGCGAACCGCGTTGGCGTAGCGGCCGGCGATGATGTCGAGAGCAAGAAGCGAGTCGGTCTCGGGCTTGTGGCAGACGCAGGTGTTGACATCGCCCTGGGCGCCCTGAAGGAAGAGACCGACGGCGCCGGGGTGCTCGCGCTCGATGAGATTGGTGGCCACGCCGGCGTAGTCGCCGTGGATGTAGCGCGTGGCCTCGCAGCACACGACGGGGTGGCAGCCGAAGTAGCTGACGAAGCCGAGGATGCCGTCTCCTTGTGGGCGGGGCGTCTCTGCCCCGCGGGGCGCGGAGGCCCCGCCCACAGCGCCGAGGCCCCGCCCACGCCTGGTGGCGACGAGCACGTGGCAGGTGGTGTCGGTGAGTTCGGGCTTGGCGGGGCGCCAGTCGTCGCGGAGCACCACGTCGAGGGGCTGAGCGTCCTTGTCGTATTCGCGGTTGCAGCCGATGCCGTGGCAGGGCACTTCGGCGTGGGCGAGTTCGGCCTCCTCGAGGCGTTCGAGGGCATGAAGGCAGGCGGTGGCAATTCGTGACGGAAGGGTCTCGACGTAGGGCGGGTCGGGCTCTCCCCAGCCGATGTACGGGCCGGTGCAGGGGCCGCTGTGAGTGTGGGACGAACAGAGGAGCACGGCGTCGGGGGCAAGGCCGGCACGTTCGCCGAGGATCGTGCGCACGCGCTCGGTGATGGGCAGTGCCGTGCCGATGAGGTCGAGGGCAACAAGGACTTGGCGGAGGCCGCCGAGTTCCAGCGCCATGGCCCGCGCCCACAAGTGGTCGCGGACCTCGATGCTCTTGCGGCAGCGGAACGGCCCGAAGCCGCACAGTTCCACGCCCACCCGCGGCGTGATGTCGTTCTTCGCAAAGCCGATGCGCATCGCGGGGCCTCCTGGGGTTCGCTGACAGAACCAACACGACTGGGAACATACCTGCCCTGTGAGCAGGTGTCAACTGGGACTGATGCGCCTCATAGGGCCGACGTGGTGCATGGAATGGACGCGATGGAAATCGTGGACGCGCGCAAGGAGCGAGTCCACAGTGTCCATCGGGTGCATTATGCCCAGTCGAGGGAGCGCGCGATGACCATAGCTCGCCTTGGGCTTCTGGTCGTGCCGCGGCACGTTCCCTTGTCACTGGTTGGGCACGAGCTTGACGACGAAGGCTTGGCCAGAAAACCGTCGTTCATGCCCCTCAGCTCGCGTTGAACCGCCGCGTCGGTCGTCGGAAAGTCGGGCGATGCAGTGACGCCGGAGAGGAGGAAGGAGCCATCGGCCAAGAGGAGCGGGCGGTGCTCGGCGCGGTTGCCGCTCGGAGGCCCGAGGCGCTGGCCCGTCAAGCCAAGATCGTCCACCAGAACGCCCGGCACCTGCGCCTGCACTGCCTCAAGGGCATCGGGCACGTGAGCGGTGCCGCCCCAGCCTAGGACCTTCTGGTAGCGCGTAGAGGAGTCCACGGTCACGGTAGCTGCCGTCGCGACGAGGCACCCACCGCACAGAGCAAGCCAGCTCAAGGCAGGCCGCATGGCTTCTCCTCTCAAGGCCTTCCGCTGGCGGTCGCAGCGGCCTGATAGAGTCGGCGCGAACGGGCCTGCCAGCCGAGATGGTACTGCTCCATGCTGTAGATGACCGAGTTCCCGACGAAGAAGGTCGTCTCGCTGAAGTGGTCGGCGAGCACCTGCTTCAGGCGCGTGTTGGCCGCCTTGGGGAATTGCAGACGGTCCAGTGCTTGCTCGATGGCGATGCGGGCCTCGGCCTCCTGGATGCCCTCGAGGAGCGCTTCGAACCGGGCGCTGGATTCGGCCCCCGCCTCGCCCGGCCAGAGGAGGAAGAGGACTGGAACACCCGTGATCCAGCGTGGCGGCTCCATCGCCTCATAGTGGATGCCGGCCCATTCGTCGGCGCCGACCCACGCGAAGCCGTTCCGCCCCATCGCCAGCGCGCGGTCCACCATCGCCCGGTAGGCAAAGGGGTGCGAGGTGGTGTGCAAGGCGAACGACGTGCCGCCGACGCGCGGGCTGGCCAGATGGATGCAGGGGCTGCGCCAACCCTGGTCGTCGCGGAAGTTCCGCCAGCCGCCCTGGTAGCGGATGTCGGTGATCAGCTTGTAGAAGCGGTCGTTGAGGCAGTACTTTGCGTTGTACATGATCTCGTGGCCATAGGCGGTCCAGAAGACCTCTGGCGCAGCGGCGGCAAGAATGTCCTTGAGCTGTGGGTCAGCCTCAGCCTCGAGGGGTGCGCCCCAATACATGCTCTTGTCGAGCCCGCGGGCCTTCATGTGGGCGACGAGCGAGCGGGCGAATGCCTCCCACATCGGGCGGTCCACAGGCGCGAGAGCGGCCTCACCCGTCGCCTCGTCGAGCACGCACACCTGCGCGGGCGCATCAGGGTTGATCTGGCTTTTCATCCCCTGCATCACGACGAACTGAATGACCCGAGGCGGCCCGCAGTGCTTGACGGCCAGGTCCAGATAGCGGTCGAGAATGGCGTAGTCGAACGCAATCTGGCCGCCCTTGCGCTTCCAGCGGACCATCGAGTCCGAGCGGTTGCCGAACTCGGTGCGCGCGATGACGGGCACGTTGAGCCAGGCGTTGCCGATGCGCGCGAGCTGGCGGAAGCTAGCATCAAGGAGCCTGAAGTGTTCGTCGGACCAGAGCTTCACCCTATATTGCTTCGCCACTCCGTAGGGGTTCTGCATGCAGGCGACGAAGGTCTTGAAGTCCCTGGGGTCGGGCAGTCGCCACGGCAGGACCTCGGCCTCGACAGGCAGACTCGCCGGCTCCATCCCATTCGCCGTCACCTCGACAGCGCCGCGGTAGGTGCCCGGCACCGCATCCGCTGGCACGCGCAGCGAGAGCCAGATGGGGCGCGCTGCATTGGCAGGGAGCACGACGGAAGCATCGGGAATGAGGTGGTCGAAGAGCCAGGGGCCGTCGTCCTGCATCTTCGCGTAGGCCGCGAGCTGCGCCGCATCGGGAAACGAGGCGCCGAGCCCCCGCTCATCGCCCAGTTTCCTCAAGCTCCAGGCGGACACCGGAAAAGGGGCCATGTGCGTGGCACGGATGGCGGAGGCGGGGAGCTTGGCGCCGCCCTCGATGGCGAGGTCGGTCACCCGCGCCCGAAGATCGGTGAGCGGGGCCGCGCTGCGGATCACCACTTGAGCGGAGTACGTGCCGTTTCGCGCGGCCACAAAACGCACGGTGCCCGGCGTCTCACCGGGCGGCAGGAAGTCGCTGGAGAGCGTCCGGTGGTGCATGTCCTCGGCCCACACCTGGACATGCCCAGGGCGATCAGAGGCGGGTCTTGCCTCATGTGGGGCAGCGCGAAGCTCGAGGCTGATGAGGCGGCCGTGCGGCCACGGGCGCTGTGGCCCGCCCCAGTTTGGCTGGATCGGGTTCATGAGGACCACGGGATGGAAGCAGCTTGCGCGAACCTCGACGGCGAGGACGTTGAGACCTCTGCGCAGTGCAACCGCGGGGACAGCGATCGGCCCGAGCGAGCGCTGAGACAGTTCGGCGCCCTTCGGGCCGTAGGCCTCGGGCGGGTAGTCGTCGCCCGGGGTGTCGGGCGCCAGTTCGCCCTTGGGCAGATGGCCGCGGGCGACCTCGTAGCCGTTGACGAACACGCGGACCCCGCCGCTGTAGGCCAACCGAAGGGTAAGGGCCTCAGGCTCCGTGAGGGCGAATCGCGTGCGGTAGCAGGCCACGAGGAGCCGCAGGTCCACGCTCTCGTCGTACTGGCCGAGGTTGATCATCGTGAGTTCGGGCGCCGGGCCGCCCTGGAAGGGCCGACGGTCGCGGACCCACCCGCCATCATCGAAGTCGGCCGCCATCCAGTCCGCAGGCGGCGGAGGCGTGGGAACGGGGTCGTTCGAGCGGAACCCGCCGCCGCCCATGCTCAACACCGCGTGGTCGCGCCAGTCCACCACGGCAGGGTCTATGCCCTTGGCCTTGAGCGCCCTTTCGGTGTCGGCCTTGAGCCTGGCAGCGAGGCGCGGCTCGATCGGCTTGCCTGCCTGAGCCTTCAGGGGGACCGGCGAGATGCGGTTGAGGCCGAACTGGTAGTACCGCCGCCAGTAGCACGTCTCGTCGAGCACAAGCAGGGAGCTCTCGCCGCCGAACGCTTGAGCAAGGAGCAGACCACAGCCGAGAACTAGCCGCCGCACATGGTTCTCCTGTCATTGGCTTGGCACGAGCTTGACGATGAAGGCGTCGCCACTGCCGGCGTGGGTCTTCTGGACGGCATTCGGGGTCACGGGGAAGTCGGGCGACGAAGTGTTGCCGACGAGGTAGACCTCGCCCTTGGAGCCAAGGGCAAGGCTGCGAATCAGGTCGCCCCCGCTCCCGCCGAAGTAGGTGGCGTAAAGCAGTCTTGAGCCATCGGGGCTCACAATGGCCAGCACCCCGTCGCCCTCCCCTGCTTCCTCGGGGCCGCGGAAGGTGGGCTGCACAGCATCCGGGGTCACGGGGAAGTCGCGCGAGGTGGTCGTTCCAACGACGTAGAGGTTGCCGTCGGCATCCTGTGTCGGCATGAGGAAGAACTCACCCCCAGTTCCTCCGAGGAGGGTGGAGAAGATGAAGCGTCGTCCGTCGGGCGAGAGCTTGGCCAGGAAGCCGTCGTTCCTACCCCTCAGCTCGCGTTGAACCGCCGCGTTCGTCGTCGGGAAGTCGGGCGATGCGGTGACGCCGGAGAGGAGGAAGGAGCCATCGGCCAAGAGGAGCGGGCAGTGCTCGGCGAACTCGTTACCGCGGCCTCCGAGATAGGTGGCGTGGAGGATGCGGGAGGCGTCGGGCGAGAGCTTGGCCAGGTAGCAGTCGAACTCCCCGCCGAGCTTGGGCTGGGGCGCGCCGGCCGTCACGGGGAAGTCATCGGACCTCGTGTGGCCCGCGACGTAAAGGTTCCCAGCGGCGTCGAGGCGGATGCCCATGATGGCGTCGTCCTCGCCGCTGCCGCCGAGGAGGGTGGCGAAGACGAGGCCGGAGCCGTCGGGTTTGAGCCTCACGATGGCGGAGTCGCGCGGCCCGCTCCGTTTCGGCTGCACGACGCCCCGGGTCGTGGGGAAATCGGGCGAGTTGCTGGTGCCGACGACGTAGACCGTGTCGTCCGGCCCGACAGCCAGGCCGCCGCGTGGGAAGTCGTCGCCCGAGCCGCCCACATAGGTGCACCAGAGGAGCTTCTTGAGGTCGGGCGAGAGCTTGGCCACGAGCATGTCGGACGGCCCGCCGCCGAACGTGGGCTGGAAGCAGCCCGAGGTGGTCGGCGCATCGGGCGAGCGGGTGGCGCTCGTGATGACCACGTTGCCCTTCGAGTCGATGCCCATGCCGTAGACGTTGCGCTCCTGCTTCGAGCCGCCGAAGTAAGTGGCGGCGAGCACCTTCGAGCCGTCGGGGCTGAGGCGGAGAAGGAAGCAGTCGCCGCCATAGATGCCGCCGTGGCCGAGGGCAGGGTCGTCGCCCGCGTAGGCCGGCTGCACAACGCCCTCCGTGGTCGGAAGGCCGGGTGAGCACACCTGTGCACCCACGAGCACGGAGCCGTCGGGACACGGGATTACCTCGCGCGCCTGGTCCCAACCGCTGCCGCCGAAGTAGGTGGCGTACTCCAGTTTGAACCTGGGCTGGGCGGCGGAGGCCGCCCCACACGAGAGGCACAGGAAGAGCACGAGTGTTCGCGACATGGCTCACTCCTTGTGTGAAGCGAGGGCTGTGGCCACCTCGCCGGCCGCGTCGAAGAGGCGTCGGCTGCGCTCTTGCCAGCCGAAGGGCGCGATGTCCTGGCAGCGCAGGCGCCAGAGGCGCATCAGGTTGGTTCGCACGTCGAGGAGTTGCTGACAGCTACGAGCGAGGTCGGCGGGCAGGGGTTGGTGCTTGTTCAACAAGGCTTTCTCGATGAAGACTCGGGCCTCGGCCTCCTGGTTGCCCTCGCGGGCGCACTCGAGGCGAATGGTCGTCACAGGGCCATCGGGGCCCGGGGCGAAGAGGTCGGTGCAGCTCCGCCCGAGGCCGGTCTCGTCGGCGTGCGAATGGAAGTAACGGTTGAAGAGCGTGCCGCCGCTGCCGCCCACAATGCCCCAGTCAGGCTTGCCGTCGCCGAGGAGTTGCGCGCCGATGTGCCAGTAGTCGCCGCCGACGCGGCCGTTGCCGGCCCGGCCATAGACCAGCGTGCTCTCCATCCACATACGGAATGACCAGGGCGGCGGGAAGCCGATCAGCAGCAGGGCCGAGCCGCTGCGGTTGAAGTTGAGGATAACCTGGTTCGGGTCGTACTGCCAGCCATAGAGGCGCCGCACGGCGGGGTCGGGGATGTCGCCGCCGTAGACCACCGAGTTCCAGCGGACGGGCACGGTGGCCTTGGTCGCCGGGTCGTAGACGTAGGCTCGCTGGGGCTGGTGCGACTCGGCGAGCCAGCCGGCCTCGGGCAGAATGCGGCGGAACATGGCCGCCGTGGGCGGGTCAGGCCCCATGTCGCCAGCGATCCCGAGTACGACCCGGTCGCCCAGCCCTTTGGCCTTCAGCCGTTCGTGAAGCGCGACGAGCAGGGGGCGCCAGGCGGCCTCGCACTCGGGCGTGCCGTACTGGGGGAGCTTGACGCTCTCGCGCCTGCCCGTGGCGGGGTCAATGACTGTGACGCGGGCGCCATAGAAGGAGGCGTAATCGCGCGGCCCCTTCCACGTGCGGTTCGACGCCTCGTAGCCCCAGGCGTTCAGCGAGACGAATCGCAAGCGGCCGTGGGTCTTGAGCGCCGCGTCGAGATAGCGGTCGAACCGGCTGAAGTCGTAGCGATACGAGCCGTCGGGCTGCTTGAGCCAGGGCACGAGCGATTCGGGGTTGCCCATTTGGGATTCGGCGAGCAAGGGGATGAGGAGGCCAATGTTGCCCATCTCGCCCATCAGCGCCAGGCTCTTCTCGATGAGCCGCCAATGCGCGTCGGACCAGGGCTCGACCTTGTAGTATCGAGCCAGGGTGTCGGGCGACTGATAGATGTGGAGGAGCGTCGCATAGTCCTTCACGTCGGGAAGGGTCCAGTCGCACACATGTAGTTCGAGGGTGCCGGCGAAGGCCCGGCCTTGCGCTTCGATGGCCAGTTCGCCGGTGTAGCGGCCGGCAGGAGCGCCCTTAGGCACCCTGGCCGATACCCAGATGGCCACGGCCGTGGCGTTGGCTGGCGGGGCGTCGAGAAGCATGTCGAAACGGGTGCCGCCCTCGGCGCCGGCATCGCGCTTCCAACGGGGCGGCGTGACGGGCATGCCCATCTGGCGCAGCGCGTCGGGCCAGAAGGGGTTGGGCACGCCGTAGCGCACGCGGATCGCCTCGGCGGGGATGAGGCCGCTGCCGCTTACCTGCTTGAGAGCCGCGGCCCTGGCCGAGAGGCCCCTCAGCGGCTCGTCGCTGGCCACGATGGCCTGGCCGGCGAAGGTGCCGTTGCGGGCGCCCACGATGCGCACCTTGCCTCGGCTCTCGTTGGCCGCCGACAGCGCGGGCTCGAAGAGCGTGCGCGTCGTGTCCACGGTCCACACCTGGATGCCGCCCGGTCCGGTCCTTGTGGCTCCATCCTGAGCGTCCAGGCGGAGTTCGAGGCGGCCCAGGCCCACCGTGGCGGCGATGGCGTCGGGCTGCCGCATGCACTGGGGCGGGTAGGTGCCGCGGTGCATCTCGATGGCGAGCACGTTCGCGCCGTTGCGCAGGGGGCCGAGCGGGATCGCGACGGGACCGAATGCCCGCTCGCGCAGCGCCCACTGCGGGCACCGGAGGTCGTTGGTGTCGAGGGGTCGGGGGCGGCCCTTCTCCAGGCTGTCGCGGTAGAAGAAGGCTTCGGGCGGGTATGCCTCAGCGGGGGTGCCGGGGCGCAGATTGCCCTCTGGCAGGTGCGCGCGGGCGACTTCGACGCCGTTGAGGTAGGCCACGAAGCCGCCGCGGCAGCTCAGCGCGAGCGTGAGCCTGCGCACCTTCGTGCGGTCGGCCACGGCGAAGCGGCCGCGCAGGCACACCAGGCCCACGGCGGGCAGAAACGGGTCCGTGCCGCGGAGGCGCGTGCTGATTCCCTCCTGGCTCATCTCGCCGATGAGCTTGAGGTCTTTCACGCCGTGCTCGAACTCCTGGCCGGGGGCGAGGAGCCAGTCGTCATCGTCGAAGTCGGGTGCGGCCCAGTTCGATGGCGGCGCCTCGGGGAACATCGCGGCCAGGCTGTCGGGTCTGGGTGCCTGGGCACCCTCGTCCGCGAACACAGGTGGGAACGTGGTGTAGTGCTTGCGCCAGTAGTGGCGCTGGGTAAGGAGGGCTTCGCCGCCGCTCAGCGGCTCGGCTCCAGAGACGGGAGGGCCGCCGAGCGCCGACACCAGAAGAGCCATGAGCACTACGAGGGGGGGGCGCACAAGGAGCGAAGGCCCCCCAGACATGGTCATTCCGAGTGGTGTCTTGCGAAGTCGAGGAATCTGCCGTCTGCTGGAGCCGAGAAGAGTCGCCTCGCCTTCGTTCGGCATGCGCAACCCCATTGCTGCGTCCACCGTGCGCCAGGGCATCATGAGAGTTACTGCTCCGGGAAGTTCAGGGGGTTCAGCGGGTCGGTGCCTGCCTTCTTCTCCTCTTCGTTCGAGTAGCCGTCGCCATCGGCGTCCGGGTCGGCGTTGTCGCCGATGCCGTCGCCATCGGTGTCGCGCCACTCCTTCGGGTCGCGGGGGAAGGCGTCCCAGGGCACGGCCGAGGCGTTCGGCACCCCGTCGCCGTCCCAGTCGAGTTCCTCGTTGTCGGGCACGCCGTTCTTGTTCAAGTCGTCCGCCTTGCCGTCGCCGTCAATGTCGGCGTCGAGGTTGTCGCCGATGCGGTCACCATCCACGTCGGCCTGCTCCTCACGCTCGAGGGGGAAGGCATCTTTGGCATCGGGCGCGCCGTCGTTATCGTCGTCATCGTCCTGATCGTTGGGCTGGCCGTCGCCGTCGCTGTCGGGCGGGGCGCCCTCGGTGACAAGGAGGGCGATGTCCACACTGAAGGGCGGTGCGACGAAGGTCTGCGTGCCGGCGGGGGCGTCGAGGCGGGCGAGGATGGCGGCGTCGGTGGGGCTGTACCAGTAGGCTTTGGCGGCCTGAGGCACGTCTACGGTGACTTGGAGGTCTTTGACCTCGCCGCGGTCGTGGTCCCACGTGTGGTGACGGGGCTGGCCGGCGGGCGTCTGTGCGCATTGGGCGCAGGCGCCGTGGTGGAGGTAGACGCCGGCGCGCCGGTCGGAGCGGAGGCCGTACGCCCGCACATCCTTGGCCTGCAACCCGGCCAGGTGGACGGGCATCGGCCTCACGCCGGCATCCAGGCAGTGGGCGAAGTCCTGGAGGGCCTTGGTGTACTGCCGCTCTTCGGGGCCGATCCAGATGTTCATGTGGTGGCCGTCCTTGGCGTAGGACGTTTCCCAGAAGATGAAGGAGACTTGGTTGAAGAAGGCGCTCCAGAGTCGGACGCGCATGCGGCGGGCGGAGCCTGGGTCCCACACGCCGCCGATGCCCTGGGGGATGAGTTCGGGTTTGCCGCCGCCGTTGCCCTGCTCGCCGTAGACGACGGGCTTGCCGTGCCGTTTGTGGTTCCTGGCGTTGCCGGCCGATGCCTGGTCGGAGGCGAGTTCGTCTTCGCGGCCGTACCAGTGGGGGGCCGAGATGTCAATGCCGGCCAGATCGGGTCGCTCCCAGCTCGTGGCCAGGGGCTTGCCGTAGGGGTCAATGGACTTCAGGTAGGGGATGGTGATGGCGTACCAGCCGTCGGCGGCTTTCTGCTCGTTGAGGAGTTCCCAGAAGTCCACGTAGGCGCCCCAGCGGTCCACCGAGTACTTGATGAGGGCTTTGACTTTGGCCATGCCCACGGCGTCGTCGGGCTGGTCATTGAAGACGCGGGCAAAGCCGAAGATGCCATAGAAATTGCGGATGCCATACTTCATCGTGAGCTGGAGCATCTCGTCCACCATCGCCGCCTGTTCCCAGCGGATGCGGGCGGGGGTGGCGGCTTTGGGGTCGTAGTGGATGTCGAAGACGGGGATGGAGAAGTTGTGGGGCGAGAAGCGCCAGAGGTTGAAGCCGGCGCGAGCGTGGCGGCCGAAGTAGACGTCGCCGTTTTGCGGATTCATCGAGGGGCCGCGGGCAAACATCGCTCCAGGCGGCGGGGCGGGGCGCTCGCCGCCATGTGTGTCGAGGCGGAAGGGACCCTCCATGGACTTCTGGTCCATCGCTGATCCGTTGTGGTTGCCATCGAAGACGCCGTCCTGGGTGCCGATGGGCCAGAAGGGGCTGCCGTCTTCGTAGATGAAGGTGAAGGGGTTCGCGGGGTTGATGCGCACCCAGCCCTTGGGCGGGATGCGGGGTTTGACGACCTTGAAGGCTCCCTTGCCCTCCGTGCTCTGGCCCTGGGCATTGCGGAAGACCCATTCGTAGGACCACTCGCCCACCTCGCTCGGGGCGTAGCGGGCCTTCCAGGTGTCGGCGGGGTCGCAGGGCCAGACGGCGTCGGATCGCTCGCGGCCCTTGGCATCCTTGAACTGGTGGATGACCGGCTTCTGGGGCTTCGAGGAGCCGTAGAAGAAGCCACCGACCTTGGGCTTCTTGCCGCTGGGCGACGTGAGGGCCACGTCAATCGTCACGTCCCAGTTCGGGTCGGTATACCTGCCCTCATGCTGGAAGGTCAGCTCAATGACCTGGTAAGGCATGAGGCGCGGGGTGTTCTGGGTGACCTTCACCTCGAGGGCCCAGGCGGGCGCGAGCCCGCCGAAAGCCAACGCCAATGCCACCGGCCATCGCATCAGTGTCGCCTCCGTCACTTGAGGAAATCGGGCAGGTAGCTATCGCCGGAGTCCTTGGGCTGGAGCTTCTTGCGCTGCTCCTCGCGCTGGCGGCGCTCGGCCTCGCGGAGTGCGCGGTAGGAGCCGCGCGTGAGGCGATCCTCGTTGCCCGGCCCGGCGATGACGACGATGGAGCTCTCGGCCATCAGGTGCTTCTGCTTGGCATTGATGTGGTAGCAGCGGCTCTGGCACAGGCCGCAGCCGTTGCACTTGTCGGCGAGCACGACGGGCGCGGAGAAGCCGCTGCCTTCGACCGGCTGGCCGTCGTCGCCGATCTCGACGTGGACGCGGACGAACTCGATGGCGTCGTAGCCGGCGGCCTTGCACTCGTCGAAGCACATCTGGCAGGCCTCGGTGCCGAGGTGCGGCAGGCAGGTGGCCTCGTTGACGATGGCCAGGCCGATGCGGGCGGCGCGCTTCTCGTCGAGCGGCAGGGCGCGAATCGCGCCCGTGGGGCACACCTGGCCGCAGTTGTTGCACTTCGGCTCGCAGCCGACCCAGTCGGGCACCACCTGCGGCGTCCACAGGCTCTCAAGGCCGTGCTCGAAGCCCATCGGCTGAAGGACGTTGAACGGACAGGCCTTGAGGCACTGGCCGCAGCGGACGCACAGGCGCAGGAAGTCGGGCTCGGGCACGCTGCCCGGCGGGCGCAGCGGCGGGTGGTCGGGCGGCGCGCCGCGGAGCTGGCGAATCCCGACCGCTGCGGCCAGACCCGCCCCCAAGCCCATCGCGAAGCCGCGGCGCGAAACAGGGCCGTCGCTGGCGCCGGATGTGCGACGCGCGAGGCGCCGCCAGCCGAACTCGATGGCGTTGACGGGACACACCTTGCCACAGGTCTGGCAGAAAGTGCAGTCGAGGGCGCGGGTGGTGAAATCGGGCCTGATGGCGTCGAAGGAACATGCCCGCGCACACTTGCCGCATTGGATGCACGCCGGCGTCACCTTGCGCTCGGTCAGCCGGAGGACGTTCGCCACGGAGAAGACTGCGCCACTGGGACACAGGTACCGGCACCAGAAGCGGGCGGCGAGCAGGCCCAGCGCGATCGTGAGCACGAACAGCCCGATGGAGAGGTAGTGCCCCGCGTGCATCGGCGGGATGAGGTACCAGCCCTTCGCCAGACCGAGTTGCACGGGGGCGGCCAGATACATCATCCCGCGCGTGAACACGGGGATGGCGGCGACGAAGCCCGACAGCAGCACGCCGCACGCCGCGGCGGCGAGGAGGCCGCCGAGCACATAGTACCGCAGATGCACCCACCAGCCGCGGCGCCGCGCTTCCCCCACCTTCTCGTCCCTGCGCTCTGCGTGGGAGCGTGTCTGCCGACGCTCTGCGTCGCGGGCACGGAGGGCCGCGGAGCGGCCGAAGAGGCGTCCCCAGGCGGAGCGCAGGGATGAGAGCGCGACATGGAACAGGTCGAGGAGGGTGCCGAAGGGGCAAACATAAGCGCAGAAGCCGCGCGGGATGACCAGGCACACGGCCAGCAGTGCGGCCGCCCAGGCGAGCGACCAGACCCAGGCTCGCGCCGCAATGGCCGTCGAGACGCTCACGAGCGGGTCGAGTGCGAGGAATGCCTCGGCCTCGACCATCTCGCGCGCGGCCCGCGCCTCCGCGTGGTGGCGCACGTCATAGGGCCAGCAGACGGAGAAGAAGAGGGCGAGGAAGAGGAGGAAGCAAGCAGATTGAATCGGCCGGCGGAGTCTGCCAATGGCGCGGAGCAGGAACAAGAGAGAGCCCTCGACTTTGCTTGGCTCCGCTCGGGATCACGAAGGCCGACTGGGCCGCGTCCCCTCAGTACCGCCCCACAAGGAAGGGCGTGCAGTTCTGGTGGCACAGCCCCTAGGCTGTGGACGAAGCGGGGCGTGCGCCCAGGCGGCGTTCATGAGCAGGCGTTCATTTCATCGCCCCGGCGAGGGCCTTCGCGGTGGCGTTCACGATGGCCTCGGAGGTGATGGTGGCGCAGGTGACGGCGTCAATCCCCTTGACGCTCTGCTTGGCGACGATCTGCTCGGGGACGGCGACGAGCGAGCTGTAGTATTGCTTGTCTTCGAAGCGGCTGACTCGGACCGATTCGATGCGGCCGGCGGCGACGGTGACGGTGACCTCGAGCGGCCCGGCGTAGGAGATGCTGGTCGCGCGGTAGGCGCCGTCGGGGATGCGCTTGAGGTCCAGGGCATCGTAGACCTTGATGGCGTCTATGTTGGCCTGGGCGCGGTTGCGGAGGCGCTCGATCTGGCCCTTGCGCTGGCCGATGGGCTGGATTTCGAGGACCTTCTGGTAGCGGGCGACGGCGTCGGAGTAGCGGCCGTGGAGGCGGCAGACGTCCCCGGCGGCGAGGTGGCCTTCGGCCACCCAGCTCTGGTCGCCGCGCTCGTCGGGCCGCGCCATGGCGGCGGCGAGTCGGAGGGCCTTCTCAGGCTCGCCCATTTCGGACCAGAGCTTGACGATGCCGGCCGACACATAGCCGTCCACCTCGCGCATCTTGGCCACGGCCATGGCCTTGCTACCGAGGCGCCAGTAGCATTCGGCCAGGCGCACCGTGTTGAACACGCTGAGCTTCTGGCGGGCGGCCACCTTCTCCCACCAGAAGGCGGCCCGCGCCCAGTCCTGCATCAGGTTGAAGTAGCTGTTGGCCAACGCCTCCATGGTGCGCGTGAGCACGGGGGGATTGTCTTTGTGCACGGTGAGGAGGTGGTGGAGGAAGCGGATGCCGCTCTTCCAGCGGCTGGGGTTCTCGTTGATGGTGCTCCAGAGGTATTGCCCGATGTTCTTCGAGGGGTTCCAGGGGCCTTGGGGCTTCTCGGGCCACGAGAGGTCGAGGCTCTGGGGATAGTCGAGGGGCGTGGCCTCGTACCAGTCGGGCGGCGTAGCGCCCGCCTTACGGATGAGCGCAGCCACCTCGGCTTGCGAACGTGCGCCGGCCTTGGGGCTGGGCTCCGACTTGGCCTCCGGCTCGGGGTCCGATGCCACCGGGGTCTTGGCGGCCTGCGGGGTCTCCTCGTCGTCGGGCGCCTCGCCGTGCTCAGGAGGCTGGGCCTTTGTGGCGGCCTTCGATTCGGCGCCGGGCTTCTCATTCAGCACGATGCGCCGGCCGCCGATGGTGACGGCGTGGACGCGCGAGACGGGGAACCGCATCTTCGTCTCGGCCCCGCCCATCGTCACGTTGAAGGTGATGGAGTCTTTGGACTCCTCGACCACGCTGCCGCGGATCCGCTGGCCGTTGAGGAGTTCGACCTCGTCGGCGAGCGCAAGGCCCGACATCAGCAGCGAACCCGCAAGAAGCACTGCCATCACGTAGACCCGCATGCTCGGTTTCTCCAAGGCCCTGGGTCGCAATTCAAGCACGAAGGGGCGCTGGCCGTCAAGCGCGAAGGCCGACGGAGCGACCCGGCCATCCCACGAAGGGGCTGGCGTCACTCGCCCTGTATCTTGCGCAGCACCTCGACGAGACGGACGACCTTGCCCTCCTGGTGGGCGATGCCGGCCGCCACGCGGTCGCCTGCGCGCACGGTGCCCAGGGCCTCCGCGAGAGCGGGGGGCAGCCCGTCGCGGTTCACCGACACGGTGAGCAGCTTGCCGGCGAGGCCCTCGGGATTCCTGGCGGTGTTGGACTGCCAGACTCTCGTGACCTTGTCGGCGCGGAGGACCAGGACGCCTTCGCCCTTGCCGACCACCACGCCCTCGATCATCCCGCGGAAGCCTGCCACGTCGTCGGCCGTGGCCGGGCCGGCGGCTTCGGTGCGGGTTTCGGGCTTCGGCTCGTCGCGGCGCTCGCCGTCGCGGGCGACCTTCTTCTCGCGCCAGAACGCCTCGTCGTCGCCGTCGCGTCGCACGGGCTTCTCGCGGCGTTCGCCCTCGCCGTCGGGCGCGACCTTCTTCTCACGTCTCTCGCCGTCGCCCTCGGGGGCGGTCTTCTTCTCGCGCCAGCCGCCGTCGCCCTCGCCTTCGGTGCGAACCTTTTTCTCGCGCCAGCCGCCTTCGCCCTCGCCCGAGCGCTTGTCGCGCTTGGGCTGATCGGGCGCGTCGAGCACGCGGTACCTCTTCACCACGAGGCCCGGCTCGATGCCGTCCTCGCCCGGCGTCGCCTCGCCCACGAGGCGCACGCGGCGGCCGTTCGCCTCGTCCACCAGCTTCGCGCCGTCGGCCTCCTTGAGGATGCGGTAGACGGTGACCTTCTCGCGCACGCCCTCGTCGGTCTCCTTGCGTTCGACGACTTTGAGGATGCCGGCGCAGTCGCGGTCGGGCGTGGCCTTCACCCAGCCCTCGAGTTCGCGCAGCCGACCGCTCTCGGCCTCGACCTTCTTGACGCGGGCGTGGCCTTCGCCTTCGCTCTCGCGGACGGGTTCGACCTTCTTGACGCGCGCATGGCCTTCGCCCTCGCCCTCGCCCTCCGGCGCGATCCTCTTCTCACGATGGTGGCCTTCGCCCTCGCCTTCGCGGACGGGTTCGACCTTCTTGACGCGCGCATGGCCTTCGCCTTCGCCCTCGCCCTCGCCCTCGGAGCGAGCCGGCTTGTCGCGCTCGCCCTCGCCGCCTTCGGTTTCGGCCTTGCGAAGGAGCTCCATTACGGAGAGGCGGAAGCCCTGGATGTCGAATGCCTCGACGATGATCTGGTCGCCCTGTCGGAGCGACTTGAGGGTTTCGAGGTGCTTCTCGAGCATGCGGTTCTCGGGCACGACGACCTCGATCGTCTTGCCAACGGCCTGTTCGGGGTGTCGGGCCGTGCTCTGGGGCCAGGTGGCGGCCACTTTGTCAATCTTCAGCAGGAACTCGCGTGTGACCTTGCTGGTGATGGTGCCGACGAGGATGCCCTTGAAGCCTTTGAGTTCGGGGGGCAGGGTCGGGCGCTCGGCGTCGCCGCCGGCGAACACCTGGCTCATGCCGGGGCCCAGCACCGCCACGTCGCCGAAGTGGCAGGCCACCATCCCCGTCACCACCATCACCGTCACCACGGCCGACTTCTTCAGCGTCCCCATGTCGCGTTCTCCTTTCTGCGATTCGGGGTATTCGACGCTGGTGAGAAACTCGGTGCCTTTGACCTCGATGGAGCCGATGGGCGTGAGGAGCGTGAAGCGCCCCCTGCCCGGGTCAATGCGGGAGATGGCGCGGCCGCGCTGGAGCTCGATGGCCTCGTGGCGCGGCTGGCCGCGCACGACGGCCTGGGCGTTGGGGTCGAGGGCCACGCGGCAGTAGCCGCCGAGGGCGAGTTCGGCGCCGCCGGCTTCGGCGACGATGCGCTGGCCCCGCGAGAGCGCGGCGGAGCCGGTGCGGAGGGTGTCACCGTCGCCGAGGCGGAATGCGCCCGTGGCGATGAGCGAGTGTGCGCGCCCGCGGCTCGCCTGCCAGACGCCGTGGGCGGCATAGAGCGCGCCGAGGAGGACGGCGGCGGCCGCGGCCCAGCGCAGCCCTCGGCCTCGGCGGGCCGGGCGGCGCTGGATGGCGTGGGCTTTGGCGCGCAGGGTGGCCTTGGCGAGGAGACGCTCGCGGCTGTGGGCCAGGGCGTCGGCCTGGCGGCCTGCCAGGCGCTGGCGGAGCTGGCCCTCGAAGCACACGGCGGCCGCGGCCTCCTGGCGCCGGGCCGGGTCGGCGAGGGCGGCGGCCAGGGCGCGGGCTTCGGCCTCCGAGAGCGGCTCGCCCTCCAGCGCGCGGTCGAGGAGATCGTGCCAGTGGCTGCTCATGGCGCCAGTTCCCCGGCCAGTTGGCCCTCGACGCATCGCTTGAGGGCTTGGCGGATGCGGAAGAGCTGGACCCGTACGGTGGCGGCGTTCCGGGAGAGCTGCTCGGCGATCTGGGTGACCCGCAGGCCGTGCTCGTAGCGGCGGGCCACGAGGTCGCGGTCCTCGGGCGATAGGGTGCCGAGGCAGTGGTCGAGGGCGGCGTGAAGCTCGCGGCTGGCGGCGCGCGAGAGTGCGTCGTCGGCCTCCTCGGCCAGGAGAGCGAGGCGGTCGGCGGCGTCCTGCGTCAGCTTCTGATGCTCGCGCCACCAGGTCTTCACCAGGTTACGCACGGTGCCGCGGAGCCAGGCGCCGGGGTCGCCGGTGAACTCGCGCCCCTCTTCCAGGCGGTCGAAGGCGATGAGGAATGCCTCGTGCACGATGTCCTCGGCCTCGGGGGCGCCGCGGGTGAGGAAGCGCGCGTAGCGCCACGCGCCTTCGTAGTGGCGGTCCACCAGGGCTTCGAAGCGGTGGCGCAGGCGGCTGATGGCGAGTCTCCTGGTATGTGCGGCCAGCTTCCTTCATAGGGTACTGTGGCGCGGGAATCAAATGTTTCACGGTTCTCCGCCTGCGGCGCCGGCATGTTGCTGCTTGGCAACATGCCACCCATACTTGCTCATTCCTGTGAGGGTGGAATTGAGCAAGTATGGGTGGAACGCCCCCGGAGGCCGCCGGATCGCCAAAGCGCCATACTTGCTCACCTGGGGGGATGAGCAAGTATGGGGGACGGGGTGTCTGATTTGTCGGACTCGTTGGACGTGTCGGACTGGTCGGACGCATCGGACTTGTCGGGTTCGCCGGCTTCGGGGGCTAATTGGCCTTGCACGAGATGGGCGGGCTGACATGAATAGAGTCGCTGCCCCGCACGAGGGCGGAGAGACCGAGGGTGAAGGGGAGAAGGAGGAGTGGCGATGAAGCAACGGGTTCTTTCGCGCCGCGGCTGGCTGGCGCGGGCCGGGGCGGGCGCGGCAGCCTTGGCCGTGGTGAACCGCTCCGCCCTCGGCGGCGAGGGGCGCCGGGCGCCCAGCGATGTGCTCACCCGCGCCACCATCGGCATCGGCGGCGCGCTGGCGGGCACCGTGCGCCCCAACGAGCCGGGGAAGCCCCCCTTCATGCTCGCGGTGTGCGATGTGAATGAGTCTCGCTTGCAGGCAGCACTCAACAAGGCGGGCTCGCCGTGCGAGGGCTATGTGGACTTCCGCCGGGTGCTGGACCGCCAGGATATTGACGTGGTCTACATCGGCACGCCGCCGCACTGGCACGCGCTGATCTCGATCATGGCGATGCAGGCGGGGAAGGACGTGTTGTGCGAGAAGCCGATGACGCGGTTCATCGCGGAGGGCCGGGCCGTGGCGGAGACGGCCCGCCGCTACGGCCGGCTCTTCCAGATCGGCACCTACGGGCGCTTCGGCGTCGGGGGCAACGACCGCACCTACAAGGTCATGGCCAGCGGCGCGATCAAGGAGAACGGCCCGGTCGTGCGCTTCACGCGCCCCCAGTACGACTGGAAGGTGAAGATGTGGAGCGGCCGCACGCATCTCGAGCCGCAGCCCGTGCCGAAGGGGTTCCACTACGACCTGTGGCTCGGCCCCTCCCCTTCCAAGCCCTACCACCCGCACCGCGTGCACGGGAGCTTCCGCGGCTACTGGGACTACGATGGCGGCGGCCTGGCCGACATGGGCGAGCACTACCTCGACGGGCCGCAGTGTCGCTACGCGAAGGACCACACCAGCCCGGTCGAGATCGAGGCTTCGGCCCCCCGGCCCCAGCACGACGAGGCCGTGCAGATGTGGGGCTGGGTGACGCTGAAGTACGCCGACGGCACCACGTTCATCCTCGAGAGCGGCGAGTGGGGCGAGCCGTGCCCGCTCCAGGAGCGCGGCTTGCCGCCGCTGACAGACGAGCAGGAGAAGCTGGTGGCCGCCGTGCCTGACATGCCGCGCAAGTACGGCGCCGGCGAGGGCAGCTTCGAGGAGGCCGTGCGCCTGCGCGTCCAGTGCGCGGGCAACGCCGACGTGTCGCACCGCTGCGCCACCCTGCTGCACCTGGCCAACATCGCCATCCGCCTCGGACGCAAGCTGCGCTACGACCCCGACAAGGAGCAGTTCATCGGCGACGACGAGGCGAACCGCCTGGTGAACGTGCCCATGAGGGCGCCGTGGCATTTGCCTGTGTGAGGTGAGCGGCCGAGGCAGGTCTTACTACTCCGGCCGCCAACCAGTTTGCAGTGGCCGGGATCACGCTGCGTCGGCCAGGGCATCAAATGTTCCGCTTGCGGTGGTTTTCGACAAGCGAGACGCTTGTCGCAACGCGGAAGAATGCGAACTGATTCGCGGCCGTGGCAGTATCTGTCCCCATCGGTGCCATCGGTCCTATAGAACAGATAGGACGGATAGGGCCGATAGGACGCCAGAGAGGAGAGAAAGCAATGGTCGTCAGCCGCACGGGCGTCGTGTTGGGAGCACTCGTCTTCGGGCTGGGCCTTGCGGGCCTGGCCTCCGCCGCTGAGCCGCCCCAGGGCGTTGCCGCCCTCGTGGAGAAGCTGCCCTGCGACAAGCCGGAGGAGGCACAGGCCATCCTCCAGGAGATCCTCAAGGGGGCGCCCGACAGCCTCGTGGAGCTGACGAAGATGCTCAAGGCGCCCGGCCCGGACGACGACAGCAAGGCCCGCTTCGCCCTCCACGGCCTGGCGACCTGGGTGCAGCGCGCCGACGCGGAGGCCGAACGCGAGCTCTTCGCGGAGACCGTCGCGAAGCAGCTCGACGCCGACCTGGCGCCCGCGGTCAAGGGCTTCCTCATCCGCCAGCTCCAGCTCGCGGGCAAAGCCGAGTCCATCGCGCCGCTCGGCAAGTTCCTCACCGACGCGGAGCTGGGCGAGTACGCCGCCCAGGCCCTTCTGGCGATGAACGACAAGGCGGTCGTCCCGGTCTTCCAGGAGGCGCTGCCCAAGGCGACCGGCCCATGCCGCGTGGCCATCCTCCAGGCCCTCGGCGTGCTGCGCGCCGCGAAGGGCAACAGCATCGCCCTCAACGCCTTGGGCGACAAGGACCGCGAGACGCGTCTCGTGGCGGCGTTCGCTCTGGCGAACTCCGCTGACCCCTCGGCCGTGGCGCCGCTGCTCAAGGGCGCGGAGGCCGAGGAGCAGTACGAACGCAGCCAGATGACCGACGCAGCACTTCTCCTCGCCCGCCGCCTGGGCGAGACGGGCGAGAAGGCGGCCGGGGCGAAGCTGGCACGCCAGCTCCTCGCGGGCAAGGCCAGCGGCATCCACGTCCGCTGCGCGGCCCTCGTCGCCCTGGCGGCCGCGGCCGGCGAAGAGGCGATGGATGAGGTGCTGGCCGCGATGGGCAGCGAGGACCTGGACATCCGGGCCAGCGGCATCTCCGCCGCCATCGCCATGCCCGGCGAGAAGGCCACCCAGCGCTGGGTCGGCCAGCTCAAGGCCGCCAAGCCGGCGGCCAAGGTCGCCATCCTCGACCTGTTGGCCAAGCGCGGCGACCCGGCCGCGTGCCCGGCCGTCATCGAGGCGATGGGCGACGCCGACGAGGCGGTGCGCCTGGCCGCCATCCGCGCCGCCGCCACCGCCGGCACCGAGGCTGCCGTGCCGCCTCTGGCTGCGAAACTCGCGGGCGAGAGCGCCGCCGAGCGCTCCGCCGCGCAGGGCAGCCTCCTCCGCCTTCCCGGGGAAGCCGCCACCGCGGCCCTCGTGAAGCAGCTCGAGGCCGCCGCGCCCGACGCCAAGGCCCCGCTCTTCGACATCCTGGCCGGCCGCAAGGGCCGCGAGCACCTGAAGACCATCCTGGGCTACACGGCCGACGCGAATCCCAAGATCGCCGCCGCCGCCGTCGCCGCCCTCGGCAAGCTGGCAGACGAGAGCGACCTGCCGGCCCTCGGCAAGCTCCTCCTGGAGGCGAAGGACGACGCCGTGCGCTCCGCCGCCGAACGCGGCCTCGCCTCCGCCTGCTCCCGCTTGGCCGACAAGGAGAAGGCCACGGTCGCCGTCGCCGCCGCACTCAAGGACACCCAGGGCGCCGCCCGCGCCGCCCTCCTGCGCGTCCTGGGCGGCCTCGGCACCCAGGGCGCCTGCGAGACCCTCCGCGCCAGCCTGAACGACCCCAGCGCCGACGTGAAGAACGCCGCGATCCGGGCACTGGCCGACTGGCGCGACGACGCCCCGGCGGCCGACCTCCTCCAGGTCGCGAAGACCGCCACGGATGACGTCCACCACGTCCTCGCCCTGCGCGGCTACGTGCGCCTGATCGCCGTGCGCAAGGACCGGCCGGCCGACGAGCGCCTGAAGATGTGCCAGGAGGCCATGGCCGCTGCAAAACGCGATGACGAGCGGCGCGCCGTCCTCTCCGCCGTCGGCGACATTCCCACCGCCGAAGCGCTGACGATGGCGGAGGCCAGCCTCGGCAATGCCGCCCTCAAGAACGAGGCGGCCATTGCCGCCATCAAGATCGCGCGTGCCCTCAGCGGCGCCGACCGCGACGCCGCCAGGCAGGCCATCGGCAAGGCCGCCGCCGCGAGTGACAACCCCGAAGTCCAGAAGCAGGCCAAGGAGGCCGTCGCTTTCCTCGAACGCAACGAGGGCTTCATCACCGCCTGGCTCGCCAGCGGCCCCTACAAGGGCGCCAAGACCGCCACCGTCCATGAGCCCGAGAAGCCCGAGGCCAAGGACGTGAAGTGGAAGCTCGTGGCCGCCACGGGCGACCAGCCGGGCTTCGTGGACCTCAACAAGGAGCTGGGCGCGCCCGGCGATTGCGCCGGCTACCTCAAGTGCCAGGTCTACTCGCCCAAGGAACAGCCCGCCGTCATCGAAAGCGGCAGCGACGACGGCATGAAAATCTGGCTCAACGGCGCCGTGGTCATGGACAAGGACGTGCCGCGCTCCTTCAAGCTCAACGAGGACCAGACCAAGGTCACCCTCAAGGAGGGCTGGAACCAGTTGCTCATCAAAGTCGTCAACGGCGGGGGCGGCTGGGAGGCCGCGGTGCGGCTGCGCGCGCCTGACGGCGGGGCGCTGCCCGGCCTCAAGCTCAAGGCGGAGTGAGCTGCCGGGCCGCGGCCCGCGATGAAGGGAGCCGACCGTGAGAACCCCCTCGAAGGTTGCGTGGGCGGGATGGGGCATGCTCTGCTCCCTCGCCCTGGCCGGCGAGCCGCCCCAGACCCTGTGGCAGACGACGCTGAAGGACCGCATCGGCCACGCCTGGTCGGGCGAACTCGTGCATTTCGATATCCCGATCCGCCTCGCCGCCGACCCGGCCCACCACCGCCTGATCGTCGCCGAGGGCGACACCGCGGCCGAAATCCCGTTCCAGACCACCGTGTCGCCGGACAGGAAGCGCCAGCTCTGGTGCGTGGTGAACCTGTCGCCCTTCGCGGAGAAGACGCTGCGCCTCGAAGCGAGACCGGCCGCCACGGACATCACAACCCCAATGCCGGCCACCGAGGCCAAGGACCGCTGGCAGATCGAAAGCGGCGCGCTCCGCATCGAGGTGCCGCGAAGCATCGCCGACAGGACGGCCGAGAACGACGCCCCCCCTCCCCTCCTCCGCCTCCAGAACGCCGCGGGAAGCCCCTGGGTCGGCGCGGGCCGCTTCAAGGGCACGGGCGACCTCCTCTCCCTCAAGGCCGCCGTTCACCGCGGCCCCGTGACCACCGAGGCCACGCTCCACTATGAGTTCGAGAAGGGCAAGTACGACGCCTGGCTCCGCCTCATCCGCGGCCAGCCCGAGGTCCTCTGGATGGAGCGCGGCGAGTTCCAGAGCAGCGATGCCTCGCTCGAATGGGACCTTGCAGGCTTCGAGCCTGGCACAGGCGTGTGGGACTACTATCGCACCCAGAGCGAATGGCGCAAGACCGCCCTCGGCGTCTCCAAAGCCTATCCCATCGAGGACGGGCAGGCCGAGACGACCACCTTCACGCCCTGGGTCCAGTGGTGGATGGACGACGTTTCGACATGGCTCGAGCTGTGGGACAAGGAGAAGGCCTGGGCCATAGGCATCTTCACGGGCGACCCGCTCGACTGGGGACCCGAGGACCGTGAAGCCTATCGCGCCGCCGCCTTCCGTCTCGACCGCCAGGGCCGCCGGGCCAAGCTGCACCTGCCGCTGCGGAAGGGCACCCGCACCTGGGGCCTCTCGCTCGCGCCCCGCACCCCCGACGAGCGCATCGGCCCGAACACCACGGTAGGCCCCGCCGACACCGCCCGCCGCCAGATCAAGTACGCCGAGTCGCCCCTCGACGAGGTCAAAGACTATGTACTCACCGACGCCACGCCGCCCACGTCCTATCCCCTCTTCGCCATCACGAAGGCCGACCGCGAGCGGCTGCGCGGGGCGGCGCCGCAGGGCATCCCGTTCCTCCAGAAGCTTGCCGAAGCGGCCGAATGGGCGAGGAAGGCCAGGCCCATCGAGGATGCCGAGGGCTTCTGGCACCTGGGCGTGCCGCCCGACCAGCGTCCCTGGCCCGCGCTGCCGCCCAAGGACACCCTTGCCGCCGCCGCCCTCCTCGGCATCCCCTGGGCCGCCGAGAGCCACCTCCGCTGCATGGTCCTGCGCGAGAGCCTGGGCTGCGTCGAGAACATCCTGCGCCACGTGACCGGCCCCGGCATGGGCATCGCCCCGCACAACTGGATGTGCGGCGGCCCGTTGGCCTACTTGCCGCCGCTGGCCGACCTGGCCATGCCGCACCTGAGCAGCCGCGAGCGCGACGTGCTGTGCGCCCGCCTGCTGTTCCTTGCCTACAAGCTCGCCTCCGAGAGATACTGGGCGCCGCGTCTCGGCTTCTCGGCCAACCCGAACATGACGACGCTCGTCTACGCCGAGCTGGCCTTCCTGTCGTTCCTCTTCCCCAAGCACCCGATGGCCGCCGAGTGGCGCAAGGCGGGCGTGGGCGAGATGTTCCACGAGGTCGAAACATGGTCCGGCCCGAACGGCGGCTGGCTCGAGGCGCCCCATTACGCCACCGTAGCCCTCGACCACATCGTGGCCATCGGCTACGCGACGAAGAACCTCGGGCTCGGCGACAAGCTGCTCTACCACGAGCGCCTCAAGAAGTCCATCGAGTGGCTCGCCAAGATCGCCACGCCGCCCGACCCGCGCTTCCACGGCCTCCGTCACTCGCCTCCCATCGGCAACACCTGGCTCTACGAGACCACCTGCCTCCCCGGCTACATGGCCAAGGTCTGGCGCGACCGCGACCCTGCCTACGCCAACGCCATGCAATGGATGTGGGAGCAGCAGGGCCGCCCCCTCCACCCCGGCATCGGCGGCGCCTATCCCACCACCGACGGCTTCCGCGAGGCGCTCTTCAGCCCCTTCCCCTCGCTCGGGCCGCCCCAGTGGGGCAGCGAGCAGTTCCCCGGCAGCGGCGCCATCCTTCGCGCCCATTTCCCCGGCGACCGCGAGACCCAGCTCTACCTCATCCAGGGCAAGCTCCACGACCACTACGACGACGACCAGGGCAGCTTCGAGCTCTGGGGCAAAGGCCGCCCGCTCCTGTGCGACTTCGGCTATAACGGCTATGACCCCGCCGAGCACCACAACCGCATGGACATCAATGGCCCCGGCGACATCGTGGCCTTCGCCACCACGCCCGCCGCCGACTTCCTCCACAACCGGCAAGGCGCCTGGGACCGTCGCATCCTGTTCGTCAAGGACCCCGACCCCCTCGGCCCCAACTACGTCCTCATCCGCGACACCGTGGGCAAGGACGCCGCGCGCCCGGGCAACTGGCGCCTGTAGATGAACGCCTCCGAGCCCCCCCAACTCGACCGCCAGGACGACACGACCGTGCGCGCCAGGGGCCGGCACGACGTGGACCTCGACCTCTGGTTCCCCCCGGCCGCGAAAGCCTTGTTGCCGCTGGACAAAGGGTCCCTCAAGACCGACTTCCTCTCCATCAAGACGCACAGCGCCGGCCCCCCCTCGACCGACCAGTATGGCCTGCACCTCGTGCTGGAGCCGGGCGCAAGCCTGCCCTTCATCCTCTACCCGCGCCTGCGCGACGAGAAGCCCCCGGCCCTCTTCGTCCACGGCACGCCCGAGGCCATCGAGCTCGCCAGCCCGGCGGGCACGGACTACCTGTTCCTTTCGCCCGAGTCGCGCGAACTGCGCGTCGCCAACATCCGATTCAAGGGCACCGTCGGTGTCGTGCAGGCGCGCGGGAAGCAAGTCACGCTCACCCTCTGCGCACCGGGGGAATTGAGCTTCGGCCGCCTGGAACTGGCGGGCGAGAGGCCGGTCTCTCGGGCCTTTGCCCGACAGGATTGAAATGGCGTTGAAACCGGGCGGTCAGTCTGCTAGAATGCACGGAGACAGGGTGGAGACTTGACAGATGCGTCTGACCCGATCTTCTTGGGTGTGCATCTTCATCGTCGTCGCATCGCGGCTCGGCCTCGCCGTTCCCATCACCCTGCTCGAGTACACTTTCCCCACGGCGGGCGGCGCGGGGGTCGAAGTCCACTCCTCGCTCAACCCAACCACCGTCGCCGTAGGCCTCAACCCGTCGTTCAACATGGCGATTCGAGACACGGCGGGCACCATCACCCTCGGCACCGAGAACCCCACGCCGAACTACGCCACGCAGCCTGTGCTGCGCGTGGACCCCGATGGCAATTCCAGTAGCCTGGCTCAGGCCATTACGAACAACAAGTACTTCGTCTTCGCGCTGCAGCCCGACCTCAACTACGAGCTGGACCTGCTCCAGCTCGAGTTCCTCACTGCGCGCGGGGGCGCGGGCACGCCGCGCGGTTGGGGGCTGCGGTCGAGCGTTGACGGCTATGCCTCCACCATCGCGGGGGCGGACATCACAACCGTGCGCGCGACATGGTCGAGCGTCACGGTGCCCCTGCCCGCTTCGTACTTCGAGGGCATCACGGGCCCCGTCACGTTTCGCATGTACGTGTACTCGCCCGCGGACGGCTCGACCATCGAGTTCGACAACATCCGCCTCATCGGCGAGGCGACGCTACTGCCCGAGCCCGCCACCATGTCGCTCCTCGCCGTGGGGGCGCTGATCCTCGTTCGTCGCCGCCGCAAGTGACCCTGGCCCGCGCCCGCGTCTCCCCCATTTCCCCCCGTTCCGAGCCCGTGGTATAATGCCGCCGTCGGCGGCCCCAGGACACTCCACGCGGAACAGCCATGAAGAGCCGCTGGGCCATCTTCGCGAGCGCACTGGTCATCGGCCTCTCGGGCGCCATGATGCCCGGGCCGCTGCTCACGGCGAGCATCGGCTACACGATGCAGCGCGGGTTCCTCGCGGGCGGACCGCTGCTGGTCCTCGGCCACGCCATCCTGGAGCTTGCGCTCGTGGTGCTAGTCCTCGCGGGCATCGGGCCGCTGCTGTCGCGGCCAAGGGTGGGCGCCGCCATCGGCCTCGTCGGAGGCGCCGTGCTCATCTGGATGGGCTACGGGATGATTTCCTCAGCCATGGGCGGGATGCGGCTCGCTGCCGAGCCGCGCGCGGGCACACTGATGACCAGTCCCGTGCTCGCGGGAGCGCTCATCTCGCTTGCGAACCCCTACTGGTCGCTGTGGTGGGCGACGATTGGGCTGAAGTACATTGCTCTTTCGCGCGAAAGAGCCAACACCGGTGTCGTCGCATTCTACTGCGGCCATCAACTCTCGGACGTGGCCTGGTACTTCTTCGTCGCAGGCGCCGTGGCCCTGGGCCGCAAGGCCATCCCCGATGTGGTCTATCGCTGGGCCATCGGTGCCTGTGGCATCGTGCTCCTGGCCTTCGCCGCATACTTCATGGTCGGAGCGGTCCGCACCTTCGTTCGCGCGCGTCTCGCCCTCCCGAAGGTTCCAACACCTTCGGGAGGGTAATCCGGCCGCGCCCTGGCCGGGGCGACGTGACGTTACCCTCCCGCAGGTACTGGAACCTGCGGGAGGGAGCGGACTCTCAACTGAAAGGGGAAACCGAATGCGTCTCGTCACATTCCGCAAGGGCAAGGCCAACCATCTCGGTGCGATCGTGGGCGACAGCGTGGCCGACATCGTGGCGGCCAGCCGCGCCAGCGGCGGCCCGGCCCTCCCGGCCGACATGATCGCGCTGCTCGACATGGGCGCCAAGGGCCTGCGCGCCGCCAAGGCCGCGGCCCGCTTCGCCCTCAAGAACCCCAAGCGCGGCCTCCTCGTGCCGCTCGAACTCGTGCGCCTCGAAGCCCCCGTGCCCTGCCCCCGCAAGCTCCTCGCCCTCGCGGGCAACTACTCCTCGCACCTCAAGGAGGAGGGCAAGAACGCCCGCGCCAAGCGCGAGCAGACGCCCCGCGTGTTCATGAAGCCCCCCTCCACCACCGTCAACCGTCCCGGCGGACCCATCCCCATCACCCGCTATTCTCACTTCGTGGACTGGGAGGTGGAGCTGGGCATCGTTATCGGCCGCAAGGCGAGGGACGTGTCGGCTAAGGATGCTTCCCGCCACATCGCAGGCTACACCATCGTTAACGACATCTCGGAGCGCGAGTTCTGCGTCCAGAAGCGCACGAAGACCGAGGACTTCGACAAGTTCTTCGACTGGCTGAACGGCAAGTGGCCCGACGGCTTCGCCCCGATGGGGCCGTGCATCACCACGCCCGACGAGATCGGCGACCCGATGAACCTGGCCATCCGCCTGAGCGTGAACGGCACCGTGATGCAGGACGCGAACACGAGCGGGATGATCTACAACTGTGCGGAAATCGTGTCCTTCATCTCGCGCTGGGTCACGCTGGAGCCGGGCGACATCATCGCCACGGGCACCCCCGCCGGCATCGGCAAGGTGCGCGGCATCCGCCTGAGGCCAGGCGACCTGGTGCGGTGCGAGATTGAGAAGATCGGTGTGCTGGAGAACAGGGTCGTGAAGAGCTGATGCGTGATGCGTGAGAAGAGAGACTGCCGACTCGCTTTCCCGGGGCTCGCATTACACAAGCTCGCCGTCGCGCAGGACGAGTCGGCCGCTCAGAAGCACGTGGTGGACCCCTTCGGCGAGGAGGAGCGGCTGGTCGTAGGTGGCGCGGTCGCGGATGGCCGTGGGGTCGAAAACCACGAGGTCCGCCGCCATGCCCTCGGCGATGACGCCCCGGCCATCCAGGCCATAGCGGCGGGCGGGAACCGACGTGATGCGGCGAATGGCCTCCTCGAGCGGCAAGAGACCAAGGTCCCTCACGTAGTGGCCAAGGTAGCGGGCGAAGCAGCCCGAGGCCCTCGGGTGGCGTGCGCCGCCCATCGGGATGCTGTCGCTGCCCACAAGGCACAGCGGGTGACGCAGCACCTCGCGTAGATCGCTCTCCTCGATCGGCCAGCCTACGACGCCCACGCGCAGCCGCTCCTCAACCAGAAGGTCCACGCAGGCGTCGAAGACGTCCTTGCCCACGGCCTCGGCGAAGGCGGGCAGGCGCAGGCCCTCGAAGCGCCGGTTCGCCTCGCTCCACACGCTGGCGATGTGGACCTCAGACCAGTCGGCCGCGGGCGCAGCATCCCGCAGGCGACGCCGCTCGGCGGGCTCGCCCAACAGAGACAACGCCGCCTCGATGCCCCCCGCATACACCTCGGGCGCGAGGAACAGCGCCGACATGAGCGTGTAACCTTTGAGGTAGGTGTACATGTCGAAGGCGACGTCCACCCCCCTCGCCCGCCAGGACTCGATGTGGGTGAGCACATCGCCCGCGCGGTTGCGGAACCTGCCCTGCGGCCTCAGGTGGGAGATCTGGACGGGCAGGCCGGCGCGGCGGCCGATCTCGCACGCCTCATCTATCGCATCAAGGAACTGGTCAGTGTAGTTGCGCAGGTGCGTCACATAGACGCCCCCGCGCGCGGCCACGACCTCGGCCACCGCGACGAGTTCCTCGATGTCGGCCTCGGAGCCGGGGAAGTAGGTGAGCCCGGTCGAGAGCCCCCGGGCGCCTTGCTCCATTCCCTCGGCGGCGAGGGCCTTCATCCGGTCGAGCTGCCGCGACGAGAGCGGGCCGCGGCGCATCCCCGCCACCTCCGCGCGCAGCAGCCCGTGCGGCAGGATGGCAACAACATGGGCCGCGCTGCCCCGGAGGAGCGCAAGGTAATCCGCCACGGTGCGGAACGGCGGCAACGCAGGATCGCCCGTGATGCCGGCCAGGTAGTCGCGAAACAGGGCCTGGGTCCCGGGCGATGCGGGCGCGAAGCCCAGGCCGCACTGGCCAACATGGTAGGTGGTGATCCCTTGCCGCAGGCCGTCGAGATGGGCCGGCTCGGCAACAAGCGACAGGTCGAAGTGGGTGTGAATGTCATGGAAGCCCGGAGCCACGGCCAGGCCCGTAGCCTCCAGCACCTCGCCGTCGGCGCCCTGGCCGCAGCCGCCGACAGCGGCGATGCGGCCGCCCTCCACGAGCACATCGGCCCGCCTTGCCGGCGCGCCCGTGCCGTCAATCACCGTGCCGCCTCGCACAAGAATGCGGCCCAATTTGCCCATCACCTGCCTTTCCTCTACAATCTCCGTCGTGGGTCGTCAGTATAGCACGGACGCTCTCCGGCTACCAGTCTCCTGAGGACGTTGCGATGGGTTCTGTGGCGATTGCGGAACTGGATACCCCCGCGTTGGTGATCGATCTGGACGCGCTGGAGCGCAACCTGCGGCGGATGGCCGCGTTCTTCGCGCCGCTGCCGTGCAAGCTGCGGCCCCACGCGAAGACCCACAAGTGCACCGAGATCGCGCGCCGCCAGGTGGCGCTGGGGGCCATCGGCATCACGTGCGCCAAGCTGGGCGAGGCCGAGGCGATGGCCGCGGGCGGCATCGAGGACATCCTCATCGCCAATCAGGTGGTCGGCGAGCGCAAGCTCCAGCGCCTCGCAGCACTGGCCCGTCGCGCCCTGGTGACCGTGGCCGTGGACAATCTGGTCAACGCCGGCGCGATTGCCGAAGCCGCGCGCCGCGCCGGGGCCACGGTGGGGGCGCTCATCGAGGTGGACACGGGAATGGGGCGCTGCGGCATGCCCGCCGACCGAGCGACCATCGTGCGCGCCGCGCAGGAGGTCGCGCGCATGCCGGGGCTCCGCTTCCGCGGCCTGATGGGCTACGAGGGCCACGCCGTGCTGCTGGAGGACGCCACCGAGCGAAAGGCCCGGGCCGAAGCGGCCGCACGCACCCTGGTGGCCTGTGTCGAGGCGGTGCGGAAGGCGGGGATCGCGGTGGAGATCGTCTCGGCCGGCGGCACAGGCACCTACGACCTCACCTCGCAGGTCGAAGGCATCACCGAAATCCAGGCCGGCTCGTACGTGTTCATGGACGCCCGCTACGCGCGTGTGAAGCCCGAGTTCGAGAACGCCCTCTTCCTCGCCGCCACCGTGGTGAGCCGGCCCACGCCCGACCGCGTGGTGCTCGACGCTGGGATGAAATCCGTCACCCACGAATTCGGCCTGCCCGCCGTGGCCGAGCCGCCGGGCCTGAGGCTGGCCAGCCTGTCGGAGGAGCACGCCACCTGCACGGCCGAGGGGCTGTGCGACCTGGCGCCCGGCGACCAGGTGTGGCTCCTACCCACGCACTGCTGCACCACCGTGAACCTTCACGACCGCTACTGGTGCGTGCGCGACGGCCGGGTGGCGGCCTCCTGGCCCATCGAAGCCCGCGGCAAGTTCGCCTGACCCCCGTTGACTCCCCTCCCCTGCGTGCGTAGAATCTGCCCTGCGCACTGACAGAGAGCGAAGAAGCCCACATGACCGTGACCACCATCGTCGGCGCCAGGCCGCAGTTCGTCAAGGCTGCCCCCGTCTCGCGCGCGCTCGCCGCACGCGGCGTGGCCGAAACGCTGGTCCACACCGGCCAACACTACGATCCGCAGCTCTCCGACGTCTTCTTCGCCGAGCTGCGCCTGCCAAAGCCCCACCACCACCTGGGCATCGGCTCCGGCACCCACGCGGCGCAAACGGGGCGCATGCTCGCCGCCATCGAGGCCGTGCTCGTGGCGGAACGGCCCGACTGGGCGCTCGTCTACGGCGACACCAACTCGACCCTGGCCGGCGCCCTCGCTGCCGCCAAGCTAGGGATTCGAGTCGCCCACGTGGAGGCGGGACTGCGCAGCTTCAACCGCACCATGCCCGAGGAGATCAACCGCGTGGTCGCCGACCACCTGGCCGACCTCCTCCTCTGCCCCACCCAGGCCGCCGTGAGAAATCTGGCCGCCGAGGGCATCCAGCGCGGCGTCCACCTCGTGGGCGATGTGATGTACGATTCCCTGCTCCATAACCTCCGCCTCGCCGACCAGGCGCCCAGCCCTCTCGAGGCCATCGGCATCGCCCCGCGCGCCTACTACCTCGCCACCGTGCACCGCGCCGCCAACACCGACGACCCCGCCCGCCTCGCCCGCCTGCTCGGCCTGCTCGCGGGCCTCGATGCGCCCGTGCTCCTGCCGCTCCATCCCCGAACAGCAGGAGCCCTCGCCGCCGCGGGCATGGAGGCCCGACACGGAGTCCTCCGCCCCATCGAGCCCGCCTCGTACCTTCAGATGCTCCGCCTCGAGCGGCACGCCAGGGCCATCCTCACCGACTCGGGCGGCGTGCAGAAGGAGGCCTACCTCCTCGCCGTGCCCTGCATCACCCTCCGCGCCGAGACCGAGTGGGTGGAGACTGTGGAAGCAGGCTGGAACGCGCTGGTGGACGCGGATGCGGCGCGCTTCGCCGAGGCGATGGAGGCCGTGGCCCGATGGGACGGGCAGCGCGCGCCTTTCGGCGCGGGCAGCGGACGCCCCGACCTCTACGGCGATGGCCACGCCGCCGAGGCCATCGCGGAAATCCTCACCCGAGTCCAGGAGGAGTAGCCTCTCTTGCGGACGCATGTGGCGACAAGCGCCGCGCTTGTCGAGACGCCGAAGGGGACCGCAAGCGGGATGCTTGCGGCCACACAGAGAGATAGGAAGGCTCAGCGACATGGCTGTTGACCCCCGCCAACTGCTGGCACAGGCCCGCCGAGTAGTCGTCAAGATCGGCTCGAACGTCCTCACCTCGAAGACCGGCTCGCTGGACCGCCGCCGCGTGCACCACCTGGCGGACCAGATCTCTGAGCTCTGCGACGCGGGGCGCGAGATCATCGTCGTCAGCTCCGGCGCCATCGCCGCCGGCATGGGCGAGCTGGGCCTGCCCAAGCGCCCGGCCACCCTGCCCGAGCTTCAGGCCGCCGCCGCCGTGGGCCAGAGCCGCCTGATCCGCACCTACAACGAGAGCTTCCGCCGCCACGGCCGCTGCGTGGGCCAGGTGCTGCTGACCCGCGAGGACATGGAACACCGCGCCCGCTTCCTCAACACCCGCAATACCCTCCACGCGCTCGTGGCCATGGGCTGCGTGCCGGTGATCAACGAGAACGACTCGGTGTCGGTGGACGAGATTCGCTACGGCGACAACGACTTCCTGGCGGCGCACCTGGCCGCGCTGATCCTCGCCGACCTGCTGGTGATCCTGAGCACCGTGGACGGCCTGCTGGAGGAGGATGCCGCGGGCCGCCCGCACGTCGTGCCCCTGGTCGAAAGAATCTCGGACGACATCGTGAGGCTCGATACGGGCGAGAAGTCGGCGCGCGGCACGGGAGGCATGGGCAGCAAGCTGCGGGCGGCCGCTATGACGACCCGCGCGGGCGTGCCCGTGGTGATCGCGGGCGGCCGCCGCCGCGGCATCCTGCGCCGCATCGTCGCGGGCGAGAACGTCGGCACCCTCTTCCTGCCCGCGGCGCGCCGCATGGCCAGCCGCAAGCGCTGGATCGCCTTCACCGCCCGGCCCAGCGGCGAATTGGTGGTGGACGCGGGGGCACGGCGCGCGCTGGTCGAGGGCGGCAAGAGCCTGCTGGCCTCGGGGGTGCGGGCGGTCCGCGGCACGTTCGGCAAAGGCGCCGTGGTGGCTCTGGCCGTGGGCCAGGAGCCGCCCTTCGCGCGCGGCCTCACCAACTACTCCTCGGCCGAGCTGGCCCTCATCCAGGGCTACCACACGCGCGACATCCAGGCGCGTCTCGGCTACAAGGACTACGACGAGGTGGTCCACCGCGACAATCTGGTGATTCTCGGGGGCGGAGCCGGCTGAGCCGGCGAAGGAGGCGCCGCGCCTCCCCTCTCTTCGGAGCGAAGCAGGCACTCGGCGCACCGCGGCCCGTCACACGACGCCGCTCGGCATGTAGAGCAGCCGCGAACAGCTCGGGCACTTGACGATCTTGCGGCCCGCGCGCAGCGTGTGCGAGAGCTGGGGCGGGAGCTGCATGAAGCAGCCCTGGCACGAGTTGCCGACAACCGGGGCCAGGGCCGAGGAGCCCTTCTTCTGGGCGATCCGCTCGTACTCGCCGAGCAGGGCGGGCTCTACCCTGGCCACAGCGGCCTGCCGCGCCTCCTGAAGCTCCGCGATCTGCTCGTCGAGCTGGCCCACATCGGCCGACACGCCCTTGGCTTCCTCGGCGTGCTGACGCTCGAGCTGGGCGATGCCGCGCTCGAGCTCTCGCGCGTCGCTCTCGAGTTCCTCCACGTCCGCCATCATCGCCAGCAGGTCGTCCTCGATGCGCGACGCATCCGCCTTCTTCGCGGCGATCTCGTGCTGGAACGCCGTGTACTCTTTGTTGGTGCGCGCGGTGTTGAGCTGCGTGGTGAGCTTCTCGGTCTCCTGTTCGGCGGCGCGGAGGTCCACCTCGCGGGCGTGGATCTGGGTGCGGAGCTGCTTTACGCTCGCGCGCTTCTCCTCCAGGGCCTGCCGTTGCTGGGCGAGGTGGGTCTCGATGTGGCGCAGGGCGACGGGAAGCAGGTCCTTCTGCGCGGTGAGCTTGTCAATCTTGCTGTCGATGCTGTGCAGGCTCAGCAGGGCGTCAATCTCGGGGCTGTTGGGCATGCAGGGTTCCTGTCTACTTCAATATGTCCTCCATGAACCCCTCCAGCTTCCGGCTGCGGATGGGGTGCTGGAGCTTTCGAATGGCTTTGGCCTCGATCTGCCGGACGCGCTCGCGGGTGACGCGGAAGCGCCGGCCGACCTCTTCGAGGGTGTAGGTGTAGCCGTCGCCGATGCCGTAGCGGAGCTTGATGATCTCGCGCTCGCGGTACGTCAGGGTGTCGAGGACCGAGTGAATCTTGTCCTTGAGCATTTCGTGGGTGGCCGCACTCACGGGGTTCTCGGCGTTCTCGTCCTCGATGAAATCGCCGAAGTAGCTGTCCTCGCTCTCGCCGATCGGGCGGTCGAGCGAGATGGGGTGCTTGGAGATCTTGAGCACGCGGCGCGCCTCTTCCATCGAGATGTCGGCCTCGGCCGCGATCTCGTCCACCGTGGGGTCGCGGCCCAGCTCCTGCACCAGGCGCTTGCTGACGTTGCGCAGCTTGCTCATCGTCTCCATCATGTGCACGGGGATGCGGATGGTGCGCGCCTGGTCGGCGATGGAGCGGGTGATGGCCTGGCGGATCCACCAGGTGGCGTAGGTGGAGAACTTGTAGCCGCGGCGGTACTCGTACTTTTCCACGGCCTTCATCAGGCCGGTGTTGCCTTCCTGGATCAGGTCGAGGAACGACAGGCCGCGGTTGCGGTACTTCTTGGCGATGGAGACGACGAGGCGCAGGTTGCCGCCGGAGAGCTTGCGCTTGGCCTGCTCGTAGCCCATGAAGCGCTCGGTGATGGCAGCCACGCGGCGCCGAAGCTGCTCGCGGTCCTCCAGGCACTCCTCCTCGAGCTGCGCGAGGTCCTCCTCGAGGCCCCGGATGCGCGCTCCGTCGCCATCGTTCGCGTTCTGCACCAGCCGGTCGCGCAGCTCGGCGCAGCGGTCCATCCGCTCGCTCAGCTCCTGGAGGTTGCGCATCATCGGCTGGATCTTGTCTATGTTGATGTTGAGTTCTTCGAGCAGCGCCACGGCCTTGCGGCGGCGCGAGCGCAGGCGGGCCAGCGCCTGGGCCCTCTCGCTGGGGCTGCTGCCGGGCCGGTTGATGATGCGGTAGTCGGCCTTGTTGCGCTCGTGGATCTTGCGCAGCGTGGCCAGGTTGAGCGGCAGCAGGCGCATGATCTCGTCGCGGCCCACCTCCACCGCCGTCGAGAGGCGCAGGGTGCGGTCGAACGGCAGCTTGCCGCTCTGCACGTCCTCAAGGATCCGGATGCCGGTGCGCAGTGAGTAGTCGGATTCGAGCACCTTGGTGCGGTAGCGTTTGCGCGTGACCTCGATCTTCTTGGCGAGAGAGATCTCCTCCTCGCGGCTCAGCAGGGGGATTTCGCCCATCTGCGTGAGGTACATGCGCACGGGGTCATCTATGCGGTCCGCGACCTCCTCCTCTTCGACCTCTTCGAGGACGTCCGGCTCCTCCTCCTTCGCGGCGCCCGGCTCCTCGGATTCGTCGAGGATATCAATCCCCATCTCGTCGAGGGTCATGAGGATCTTGTCAATCTTGTCGGGCGACACGGCGTCCTCGGGGAGCAGGTCGTTGAGCTCCTCGTAGGTGACGAAGCCCTTTTCCTTGCCCCTCTCGACGAGGAGTTTCAGGCTTTCATCGAGCGTGGTCGGCATGGCGCCATGCACTCCTGTGGCCGGCGATTACGGGACGGGCGCGCCGCTGGGGCGGCCCGCTCGACGCCGGTGAAGTTGCTGTATCGCGGCCAGGGCGCTCGGGTCGGCGCCCCGGGCCTGTTCCTTCAGTCGCTCGTACTCGGCCCGCTGCTGCCGCGCCTCGAGCCGGTCGAGGCAGTCCTGCACCGATTTCTCGGCCTTCCCCCCACCCCCCTCAAAGTCCAGCGTGGCGATGATGGCGCTCAGTTCCCGGTCCTGGAGCGTGGAGCTGAGCATCGCCGGGTCCACTTCGCCCTCCTGATCGTAGAGGAGCACGCACTGCTCGAAGATGCGGCGGAGGCGGCTGTCGCCGAAGCTCTCCGGGCCCACGCGCGCCAGCACGCAGGGGATCAGTTCGTTGGCGGCGAGCACGTGGCGGAGGATCCAGAGCTCCGCCCAGTCGAACTCCTGGGTACGGACTGGTTCCTGCTTCTGGGCGCTTCGCCGCTGCGCCCTGTGCAGCGCGGCGAGGCGCCGGCGCACGGCCTCGCGGTCCACCCGCGCGCGGGTGGCGATCGTCTCGGTGAGCAGGTCCGCCTTGGCCACGTTGGTGACTTGCGCCACGACGCGCAGCACCTCGTCCACCGCGCGGGCTCGCCCGTCGGTCGTGCCCATGTCGTGGTGTGCGCAGGCCAGGTCCACCTTGACCTCGAAGAGGTCCCTGGCGGCGTCGAGACGCGCGACGAAGGCCTCCGCCCCCTCCGCCACGAGGAAGTCGCAGGGGTCCATCCCCGCCGTGAGCGCGGGCACGCGCACGCTCAGGTCGGCGTCCGCGAAGACCTCGAGGCTGCGGTCCACGGCGGCCTCGCCGGCCGCATCGGCGTCGAAGAGCAGGATCACGGTGTCGGCGTACCGGCGGAGCAGCGTGATGTGCTCGCGCGTGAGGGCGGTGCCGAGCGTGGCGACGGCCCACGCGATGCCCTTCTGGTGGCACATCAGCGTGTCGGTGTAGCCTTCGGTGACGAGGATGCGGCGGCCCTTGATGGCCGCGTCGCGCGCCTTGTCGAGGCCGTAGAGGCAGCGGCTCTTGCTGAACAGCGGGGTTTCGGGCGAGTTGATGTACTTCACCTCGCTGTCGGCCAGGGTGCGCGCGCCGAAGGCGATGACGCGGCCCTGCACATCGCAGATCGGGAACATCACCCGGTTGCGGAAGCGGTCGTAATGGCCCTTGCCGCCCTCGCGCGCGATGGCCAGGCCGGAGGCCACGAGCTCCTGGTCGGTGTAGCCGGCGGCGCGGGCGGCGCGGCCCAGGGCGTCCCAGGAATCCGGGGCGTAGCCGATGCGCCAGGCCTCGAGTGTCTCCGGCTCGAAGCCGCGCTGGCTCATGTAGCGGCGGGCGCCTTCGGCCTCGGGCGCCTGGGCGAACTGGCGGGCGTAGAAGCGCGCGGCCCAGGTGTGCAGATCGTAGAGACGCGACTTGACGTCCTGGCTGACCCCGCTGCCTTCGCCGCGGCGGCCGAAGGTCTCGGGGATGGCAACGCCCACGGCCGCGGCCACGATCCGCACGGCCTCGGGGAAGTCCACCCGCTCGTGCTCGGCCACGAAGCTGAACACGTCGCCGGCCTTGCCACACCCGAAGCACTTGAACATCTGGCGCTCGGGATTGACGATGAACGACGGCGTCTTCTCTGTGTGGAAGGGACACAGAGCCTTGAAGGTGCGCCCCGCCTTCTTCACCGTGACGTAGCGCGACACAATGTCCACGATGTCAGCGGACCGCTTGACCGCCGCAAGGATGTCGTCGGAGATTCGCCCAGGCAATCTGGTTTCGCCCCTAGCCTGCTCGCAGGCGCGCCCGCGGGCAGCCATGCCGCCGGCTCGCTCGCCCCAGTCGAGTTTCCTGAATGCCCGGCGGTGAACGCTAACCCTGTAAGTTTACCACTATAATAGCGGGGAGTCAAACGTGCCGCACAACTCTGCCCAACTGCCCGTCACTCACGGGCGCCGGCACCAGCGAGGCCGCCAGACGCAAGTCATTCAATGCGAATGACTTACAAGATGCGGCCGACCTCCAAGGAGTCTCACGACCTAGCAGTCAGCGCACGGGGAGAATCGCGCGGTACAGGTGTCCGCGCCGGGCGATGAGCACGCGCACCTGACCGCCGCCGTCCTGCTCGAGCGCGACGGCGACTTGATCGAGGGTCTGCACGGCCACATCGCCCACGCGCAGGAGGACGTCGCCCCGCATGAGGCCGGCCTTGTCGCCCGGCCCGCCCGGCTCCAGCGCGGTGACGATCAGCCCCGCGGGCTCTCGGAAGCCGAACGACCGTGCGAGTTCGGCGGTCATCGGTTGAAGCGACAGGCCGAGCCGGGTGCGCGCCACCTCGGCCCCCGAGGGTTTCGGCGCGGCGGCCACGGTGACGCGAATGACCTGGTCCTTGCTGCCGCGTAAGACCCGCAGCGCCACGGTGTCGCCCACGTTCTTGTCCAGCATCTTCTTGAAGAACTGAAGCATGTCCGCCACAGGCACGGAGTCGACTGCGGTGATCAGGTCGCCCTCTGCCAGGCCGGCCCTGGCGGCGGGGCTGTCGGGGTCCACGCCCACGACGAGCACGCCGCTGTGCGCGGCCGCTTTGTGGCGCGCCATGTCCTCGGGGGTGAGGTCGCGGCCCCGCACGCCGATGTAGGTTTTCTTGATGAGGCGGTAGTTGAATAGGCCCTTGAGCACCTCGCGCACGCGGTCCACGGGGATGGCGAAGCCGATGCCCTGGGCGTCGGCCCGGATGGCCACGTTGATGCCGATCAGCTCGCCCTCGATGTTCACCAGGGCGCCGCCGCTGTTGCCGGGGTTGATGGCCGCGTCGGTCTGCACCAGGCCGGCGTAGGCCTCGCGGCCCTCGAGGGTCACGGAGCGGTTCTTCGCGCTCACGACGCCCACCGTGACGGTGCTCTCGAGGCCGAAGGGGTTGCCGAGGGCGATCACGGTTTCGCCAATCATCAGGTCGTCGGAGCGGCCGAGGCGCAGCGCCGGCAGCGGCTTCTTGGCATTGAGCTCGATGAGGGCCAGGTCGCTCTCGGGGTCGCCCGAGAGCAGCTTGCCCTCGTACTTGCTGCCGTCGGCGAGCGTAACGTCAATCCGCGACGCCTTCCGCACCACGTGCTCGTTGGTGACCACGTGCCCCTCGGGGTCAATGATCACCCCCGAGCCCAGGCTGTGGGTGCGAAACTGCTGCGGGCGGGCAAACCGCTCGAAGTACTCGCTGAAGAACTGGTCGAAGAAGGGGTCGCGGAACTGGTAGAAGGGGTCGCCCTGCCGGACGACGATCTGCTCGGTGCTGATGTTGACGACGGACGGCCCGGCCTTCTCGACGGCTATCACGACGGGGGTGCGACGCGTGGCCTCATGCGCAGGGGCGAGCGCTCCCCCGAAGGCCCCGTCGGCCGTTGCCACGCACAAGGCGAAGAGCGGCCTGACGAGGCGATGCGCGGCACAGACTCGGGAACGGCAACGATGGTGGCTCACATCTGGTCGCCGATCACTGGGTCTTCGGGGCCTCTTCCTTGGCCTTGGGCGCTTCCTCCGCCTTGGCCTTCGGCTCCTCTTTCGTCGGGGCCTCGGCCTTTGGCTCTTCCTTCTTCGGGGTCTCAGCCTTTGGCTCTTCCTTCGTTGGGGCCTCGGCCTTCGGCTCGGGCTTCTTCTCGAGGTCGGCGAGCGACTTGGCGATGTCCTCGACCTTGCCCTTGGGCATCAGGAGGACCTGCTTGGCGTCGCCCTTGACGGCAGCGGAGCCGGGATCGTCCTTCTCGTCCGCAAGCGGCTTGCCGATCTTGAGGACCACGTCGGCCTTGTCCTTGACCTTCACGGTGACGACAACCTCGGGCGGCTCCAGTCCGTGCTCGGCCAGGCTCTTGCCCTCGTAGTCAATGCAGCGGCGGCCCTTGAGGTCGTGCAGGGCGTCGAGCACCTTCTTCACGGCGTCCTGATCGGCCTCGGCCTTCTTGGGTTTGGTGATGGCCCAGGTGTCTTTCTCCTTCTCGAGGACAATCTCGGGCTTGCCGCGATGGGCGATGGTGAGCGACGTGGCGTCGGCCTCGGCGAAATCGGCAAGGGCGGTGGAGATGACCTCGGTGCGCAGGCTCTCGGCATCCCACGACTTGAGGGAGAAGACCAGTGTCCCGCCCTGCTCCATGCCGTACGTCGTTCCGTCCATCTTGCGGCTGACCAGGAGCGTCTTCGTGAAGGTCCTCTTTTCCTTGGCCTCCTTCTTTTCGTCCTTCTTGGCGTCCGCCTTGGCGTCGGGCGCCTTCTCGTCGGCCTTCGCTTCTTCCTCGACGGTGGCGGTGAGGCGGAGCGAGGGGGCGTCGAGGCCGTAGCGCTTGAGGTCCTCCGGCTTCGGGGTCTCGACGACGTACTCGTCGGCGCTCAGGTCGTTCATCGCGCCGAGGATGTTGTTGACGCTGTTCGCGTCGGCGTCGAGGGCCACGGGGCTGGTGAGTTTCCAAGCGCCGTCCTTCTTCTCGCAGGCCAGCTTGAGGGTGTCGCGCTCGATGGCGAGGCGGATGACGGCGTCGGACTTGAAGTCGAAGACCCTGCGGTCGAGGACGGCCAGGTAGCCCTTGTCGAGCGCCTTGCCCAGGGCAGCGAGGGCCTCGACGCTGTCCTTCTCGTCGTACGCGGCGCCGTCGGGGGCCTTGCCGCCGACCACGTAGAGCAGCCCCGCCTGCCCATCGCGTTGGACGTAGCGTCCTTCCTCGAACTCCTTCTCCTTGGGCTTGTCCTTGGCCTCGTTCTTCGCGTCGTCCTTGCCCTTCTCCTTGGAGGCCTCCGTATCCTTCGCGGGCTCAGCAGCCTTCTCCTTCTTCACGACGGCGCTGAAGGTGAGCTTGACCGGCGGCTGCGGCTTGACGCCGGGGGCGCCCATCGGCTCGCGGGCCAGGGTGACGACAGCCTCGGGCTGCTTGAGGTGCTCGAAGGCGGGGTCCTTCGGGTCGTCAATCCAGCGGGCGACCCGCAGGCGGCCCAGATGCCTGAGGACATCATTCGTGCCGCTCTGGTCCGCCTTCGCCTCCCGGGGCTTCGTGAGCTTCCAGTCCTTGTCTTTTCCCTCGCGGGTCACGGCCCAGGCCGTTCCGCCGCGCGCGATCTCGATGCCGCTCACCTCGGCGTCCTCGAAGCTCGCCACCTTGCGGTCACGAAGATCCTCGAGTTTCGGGGCCACCTCCGTGGCGAAATCCTTCTTGATCGTGAAGATGGTGGGCTCTTCGGCGCGCTTGGCGTAGAGCTGGTCCTTGAGTTTGTCGTCGCCCTCGGGGGCCTTGCCGACGAGGAGTTTCATCGTCGAGCCGTCCTCGGCCTTGACCTCGCAGGTGAGCTGGGGCTTGTCGAGGCCGTAGTCGGCGAGTTTCGAGGGGTCTTCGGAGATGAACTTCTCGACCTCGAGGTTGCGCGCCTTGGAGAGGAGGCTGGAGACCTTCGAGGCATCGGCGAGGTCGGCCACGGGGGCCTTCAGGCTCCAGGTCTTGCCGTCCTTCTGGAGCTCGAGGGTGCGCTCGGCGCTCACGACGCGCACGGAGCTGGCCTTCTCAGGGTCGCGTTCGCGCTCGAAGACCTTCTTGTCGCGGAAGCCGTTCGGCTCTTTGTCGAGCTTCTCGATGAGGTCGTTGGCGACGACGAGCAGTCGCGGCTCGCCCTTGAGGCGGATGTAGGCCCGCTTTTCGTAGGATTTCTGGCCCTTGACTTCGGCGCCGACGGCGAACTCGTGCGCCTTGTCGCCGAGCCAGAAGGTGGCGGTGATGCGCGGCTCTTTGAGGCCGAACTTGGCCATCTCGTCGGGCGTGTCGGCGGCCGGCTGCACGAAGCTCTCGGCGGTGAGGTTCTTGAGGCCGTCGAGGATCGAGAGGACGGCGGAGCGGTCGGCGCGGGCGTCGTGAGGCTTGCGGAGCCGCCAGTTCTGTGCATCGGCCTTCTCGATGACGACGGTGTCCTTGCCGCGCGTGATCTCGAGCTTGGTCGCAAGGTCGCGCAGGGTGCGGTTCTTGTCGTCCTTCACGGGGAAGACGAGGCCGCGTTCCTTGAGGGCCTCGTCGGTGGTCGGGGCCGCCGACTCGACGAAGATCACGTAGGCGGCGAGAGCGAGGACGGCGACGCAGCCGCCCCCGAGGAGCAGGAGCATCTTCTTGAGGCCCATGGGCGATTTTCCTCCGAAGCGCTAGCGGCGACGAATCCACCAGACGACGAGGCCGATGACCAGAATGTGGAACGGCGGGGCGAAGACCGTCGCCCACCAGGCGAAGTTCTTCTCGTCGCTGGGCATGTCGAGAATGTCTTGCTGCTGGAGCGGCTTGGGCGGGATGCCGATCTTGTACTCCTTGCCGGCCGCCCAGGCCACGGCGTTGCGGAAGAGCGTGGCGTTGCCGGTGGAGCCGCGCGTGACGTACATGTTCGTGATGAAGTCCGAATCGCCGAACACCACCAGCTTGCCTTGGGGCGGCGGGCCCATGGGCTGCCGCATGGGCGGCGGCTCCTGGCCCTTGGTCTGGCCGCGGGCGATCGCCAGTGTGAACGGCCCCGGCTTGTCCTGGTCCTGGTTGATGCGCAGACGCGCCAGGTTGGCGGGGTCGAGGTCCGCCTTCGCATAGGCTCGCGGCGAAGTTTTCACCAGCTCAGCCGTGAAGGGGTCGCCTTGCGGAGGCCCGCCGTACGGGCTCGGCCGCGGCGGCGCGGTGGAGACCAGCGGGCAGGCGAGGTAGAAGGTGGTGCGGAGGGTCTTCAGGTCGCGCACGATCGGGTGGGGAGGGCCGCCGCCCATCATCATCGCCTGCCCCCCGCCGTACTCCGTGGCGTCTATGCTCACCGTGGGCCCCGTGCTCACGATCCCAGGCAGGATCTCCTGCCGGCCAATGTCCACGATGGCGTCCATCGTCCGCGCCTCGATCGCGTTCTCGCGCAGGAACACCTCGAGGCCGCTGGGCGCCGTGTCGCCCACGGCGGGGTCGAGCATCACGATCAGGCCGGCCCCCTCCTTGCCCGTGAGGTACTTGCGCACCGCCTCCACCTCTTCGGGCCGGATGGGCGTCTTCGGCCCCGCGATCACCAGCACGTCGCAGTCGTCGGGGATTTCCGGCAGCTCGCAGGTCTTCACCTCGCAGTTGTCGCCGCGCACGCGCTCGACGATGGTGGAGGCGCCGTCGCGCTCGTAGTCGTCTATGCCGCGCTCGCCGTGGCCGATGACGAAGTAGACCTTGGTGGTCTTCTGCTCGAGGAGCGCCTGGAGAGCGCCGGTGAAGGCCTCCTCGCCCTTGAACTGCGGCGGCTCGCCGAACATGGACTGGGTGAGCATTTCGCTGAGTTCGACGACCTTGGTCTTGCCTTCGTAGGCGAAGACCACGGTGTCGGCGAGGAGCTCGGTCTTCAGCTCGGCCCCCATCTTCGCCGCCGCCTCGGGGTCGGCGTAGATGTTCAGGGGAATGTACTCCACGTGGCGCGACTGGCTGGCGTACTCCTCGAGCAGCTCGCCGACGCGGCCGCGGACGAAGTTCTTGAACTCTTCCGGCCCCTGGGGATTGGGGTGGCGGACCATGGTCGCAATGATCCGCAGCGGCTTCTCCACGCTCTTGAGGATCTTCACCGTCTGGTCGTTCAGGCTGTAGAAGCCGGTGCGCGTGAGGTCCACGCGGCGGTAGCGCCGCACGTTGATGTAGCTCACGAGCCCCAGGGCCAGCACGCCCAGCACGCCGGCGCCGAGGACGATCATCGTGAGCGGAAACGACGGCCCGGTGCATACGCGGATGATCGTGCGATGCTCGGCCGCCAGGGCCAGTTCCAGGAGCAGCAGCCCCACCACCAGCCCGGCCACGGGAACGGCCGACGTGCCGGTCCAGTAGAAGGCCAGGCAGTTGCCCAGCACCACGATGCCGACGACGAGCGCCACGCCGCCGCCGACCTCGAGCCAGGCCCTGTGAGGCGACTTCTCCAGGCCGCGGTAGAACGCGGCGTTGAGCCAGGCGCCTGCCTCCACCAGCGCCACCCCCACCACCAGGCTCAGGAACGCCAGCAGCGCCGGCGCCTTGCCGGCCAGGGGCTCCTTCGCCTGGGTGGCGAAGACGCCGAATCCGATGCCCGTCACCAGCAGGCCCGCCAGCGTGATCAGCAGGCCCCCTGCCTTTGGCTTGTCGCTCGTCACAGCTCGCTCCTCGGTCACGGCGCTCACCTCCACCTGCGGACGGTGACGATGACCGTCGTCAGGAAAACGCAGAACAGGCTGTTGGTCACGAAGTACAGCACGTCGCGCGTGTCCACAATCCCCTTCGTGAAGGCCCCGAAGAAATGCTGCGAGAAGGAGATGTAGCGAAGCGCCTTGGAGAGCGGGTCCACCGCATCGGGCCGGATGATGTAGCCCAGAATGTAGAGGAGCAGCAGGAGCACGATGGAGATCACGGCGGCCGCAATCTGCGCGCGCACGCAGGCCGAGGCCACCAGGCCCACCGCCAGGTAGAAGGCCCCCAGCAGGAACAGCCCGAGATACCCCGTCAGGATCGGCCCGGCGTCGGGCTTGCCGAAGGCGAACAGGATCGCCGCGTAGAGCAGCGTGGGCAAGATGAGCACGAGAAGGAAGAGCAGCGAGGCCAGGTACTTCGACAACACCACCTCGAGGGTCGTCACGGGGGCCGTCATCAGCGTCTCGATCGTGCCCGTGTCGAACTCGTCGGCGAACAGGCGCATCGTGAGCAGCGGCAGGATGAAGATCGAGATGAAGCCCATGAAGCCCAGGATCTGGCTCATGTCGGCCCGCCGCGAGAAGCTCAGGAACTCGAAGAACAGGTAGCCGATCAGCACGAGGAACACGGTGAGTATGATATAGGCGATCGGCGACAGGAAGTAGGCGATCAGCTCGCGCTTGGTCAGGGTGGCGACGTTTCTCATGCCCGCACCTCCTCGGCCTTCCGCTCATGCCCCACCACGTCGGCCGTCTTCGTGAGCTGCACGAACACGTCCTCCAGCGTGCCGCCGAGCCGGCCCTTGAGGTTCGCCGTCGTGTCCTCGGCCACGATGCGCCCGCCGCTGATGATGATCACGCGGGGGCAGATCATCTCGACCTCCGAGAGGATGTGGGTGGAGAGCAGCACGGTGCGCCGCTGGCCCAGGTCGCGGATCATCTCGCGCACCAGCCGCACCTGGTTGGGGTCGAGGCCCACCGTGGGCTCGTCGAGGATCAGGATCGGCGGGTCGTTCACCAGCGCGTCGGCCAGGCCCACCCGCTGGCGATAGCCCTTCGAGAGCTGGCCGATCACGCGGCCCGCCACCTCGGCGATGCCGCAGCGGTCCAGCACCTCGCCGATCCGCCGCTTGCGCTCGCAGGCCGCCACCCCCTTGAGCCGCGCCCGGTGGAACAGGTACTCGCTCACCCGCATCTCGCGGTACAGCGGCACGTTTTCGGGCAGATAGCCTACCCCCTCGCGCACCTGCATGGACTCCCAGAAGGGGTCGAACCCGGCGACCCGCACCTGGCCCGAGGTGGCCGGGGTGAACGACGTGAGGATGCGCATGACGGTGGACTTCCCGGCGCCGTTCGGCCCGAGGAAGCCCACCACCTCGCCCTCCTCCACACGGAACGACACGTCGTCCACCGCGACGATCTTGCCGTAGCGCTTGGTGAGATGTTCGACTTCGATCAACCCGCACCTCCTGCCTTGCGGTTACAGCCGCCGGGCCTCGAAGGCCTCGACGACGGCCGGCAACATGAAGTACACGAGCAGGAAGAGAAACAACACGGCCGAAGCGCCCAGGGAGATGGCCAGCGGCAGCGTCGCCGTGGCCACCTGCCACTTCGTGAGGTTGAACACCAGCGCCACGACGAGCAGCGCCAGCACGAGCCCGCTGGCGATCAGGCTGCCGGGCCGCGCCCACGTGCGCAGCTCGGCCACCGCCGAGCCCAACGTCCGCACGAGCAGCGACAGGAAGATGCCCAGCACGAACAGCGCCGCCAGGCCCGGCCGCGGCACCTGCGGCAGCACGATCGTGGTCACGGTGAGCGCGATGCAGGCCGCCGTCGCCAGCGAGCCCAGGATGCGGCCCAGGTTCCCCAGGAGCTTGAGGCCCACAGGCACCTCGGGCGCGACCACCCAGTCCTTGAGCCTCAGGAAGTCGCGGAACAGCCCCCAGCCCAGGAGCGACACGAGCAGGAAGAGCAGCCCGTAGAGGAGCATGGCTCCTCCCTGATCGCCCGCCCGAATTCCCAGGACCACGAGCGCGCCACAAGCGAGAACGCCCAGGGCGCTGAGCCCGTAGCCCACTGTGCCCACGACCCTCGCGGCGAACGGCGCCGCGGCCGCTTCCGCAGGCTTGCTTGCTTTCGCCATCCTCAGGGCTCCTCTCTAGAAGCCGCCCATGCCGGGCATTCCGCCGCCCATGCCGCCCATCCCACCGCCCATGCCGCCGCCCGGAGGGCCGGCCGGCGCGGGCTTCTTCTCGGGGACCTCGGCGATCAGGGCGTCGGTCGTCAGCAGCAGGCCGGCCACGCTGGCCGCGTTCTGGAGCGCGGTGCGCACGACCTTCGTCGGGTCAATGATGCCGGCCTCCACCAGATCGCCGTAGCGATCGGCCAGGGCGTCGTACCCGTAGGTGTCGCTGTTCTCCTGGAGGATTCGGTGGACCACCACGTTGCCGCTTTCGCCCGCATTCTCGGCAATCTGCACCACGGGCGCGCGGAGCGCGCGGCGCACGATCTCGACGCCCACCTTCTCGTCGTCCTTGGCCTTCACCTTGTCGAGGCAGCGGGCGGCCCGCAGCAGCGCGACGCCGCCGCCGGGCAGGATGCCTTCCTCGACAGCCGCGCGGGTGGCGTGGAGCGCGTCCTCGATGCGCGCCTTCTTCTCCTTCATCTCGACCTCGGTGGCCGCGCCCACCCGCACCTCGGCCACGCCGCCGGCCAGCTTGGCCATCCGCTCCTCGAGCTTCTCGCGGTCGTAGTCGGAGGTCGTCGTCTCGATCTCGTGGCGAATCTGCGCGATGCGGCCCTTGATCGCCTCGGGCGTGCCGCCGCCCTGGATGATCGTGGTGTTCTCCTTCTCCACGACCACCTTCTTGGCCGTGCCCAGGTCGCGGAGGTCCACGCTCTGGAGCTTGACGCCGAGGTCATTGAAGAGAGCCTTGCCGCCGACGAGGAGCGCGATGTCCTCCAGCATCGCCTTCCGGCGGTCGCCGAAGCCCGGGGCTTTGATGGCGCACACCCTCAGGATGCCGCGCAGCTTGTTGACCACCAGGGTGGCCAGCGCATCGCCGTCCACGTCCTCCGCGATGATGACGAGCGGCCGGCCGCTCTTGGCCACCTTCTCGAGCACCGGCACCAGGTCGCGCACCGCCGAGATCTTCTCCTCGTGGATGAGGATGTAAGGGTCCTCGAGCTCGCAGGTCATCGCGTCCGGGTCGGTGACGAAATGGGCGGAGATGTATCCGCGGTCGAACTGCATGCCTTCGACCCATTCCACGGCGGTCTCCATCGCCTTGCCTTCCTCGATGGTGATCACGCCGTCCTTGCCCACGCGCTCCATCGCCTGGGCCAGCATGTCGCCGATGGCCGGGTCGTTGTTGGCGGCCACGGCGGCCACCTGGGCGATCTCCTTGCGCCCCTTGACCTTCTGGCTCATGCGGCGGAGTTCCTCGACCACGGCCTCCACGCCCTTCTCGATGCCGCGTTTGATGGCCATGGCGTTCGTGCCGGCGGCCACGTTCCGCAGGCCCTCCTCGAAGATCGCTTCGGCCAGCACGGTCGCCGTGGTGGTGCCGTCGCCGGCCACGTCGCTCGTCTTCGAGGCCACCTGGCGCACCATCTGGCTGCCCATGTTCTCGTAGGCTTCTTCGAGCTCGATCTCCTTGGCCACGGTCACGCCGTCCTTGGTGACCGTGGGCGCGCCGTAGCTCTTCTCGATCACCACGTTGCGGCCACGGGGGCCGAGGGTGACCTTGACGGCATGTGCCAGCTTGCTCACGCCCAGGCGAATCGCCTCCCGGGCATCCTGTTCGAACGCCATCTTCTTGGCGGCCATTCCGCGTGCTCCTGTCGCTATTTCTGGATGATACCGAGGACGTCTTCCTCACGCATGATGAGGAGGTCCTCATCGGCGTGCTTGATCTCGGTGCCGGCGTAGCTGGTGAAGACAATGCGGTCGCCGACCTTGACGTGCATGGGCAGGTGCTTGCCCTCCTCGGTCAGCGCGCCATCGCCCACGGCCACCACCTCGCCCTGCCTGGGCTTCTCCTTGGCCGTGTCGGGCAGCACGATGCCGCCCGCGGTGCGGTCCTCCGCCTCGAGCCGCCGCACGACGATCCGGTCGCCCAGGGGCTTGATGTTCAGCTTCTTCGCCATGACTCGTCCTTCCTCTGGAGTTTGGGCCGGCCACGCCGGCTGCCTTAGACCCTCCGGCGCGGCCGGAGCGCTGAGGCCACCACCCGCCGCAAGAGCGCATCGTCCAGCGGCTTCGGCACCACAGCGAACGCATCCTCAAGAAACGCAGACACTTGAACACGTCCCGACACTTCCCGCGCGGTGAGCACGCAGGGCACGGCGGCCCCGCTGCGCGCGCGGATGGCCCGCAGCAGCGCCAGCCCTCCGCGGTGCGGGATCTCCAGTTGCACCAGGACCACGTCAATCCGCCTGTGATGGACGATCTCGAACGCCGCCGCATCGTCCCCGGCCAGATAGGTCTCGTACCCCTCGGCGTCGAAGAGCGAGCCCAGGTCGCGCCTCAGGCGCTCCTCCTGTTCGGCGATCAGCACCGAACGCCGGGCCTCGGGGTGCGCCGCTCTCTCCTCGTCAACCACCATCGTCGGCCATCCGACCTCAGAGGATTCCGGCTGGTCGCCATAGCCTAACACAATCGGCGGGATGTTGCAAACCCTGTGCCGAAGCGCCCGCAGGGTCAGAGGGAACCCTAGCCGCCCCGACGCCCCGGAATCAGGGCTCGACCAGCGTGAGCCGTAACTCATTCTGCAAAGGATGTTTACCGAGCGCTGCCTACTCGCGCTTGCCTGCATCAGGATACCCGACGCAACCGCGCAGAAGGGCGTTCGGCATCCGCAGCCACTGTCAGCGAGGCAGCGGCGGGCCTGTCAAAGTGGCAGCGGAACCGTCTCGCCGCACTCGATAGACTGGTAGGCGGCCACGCCGATCTCCACGGCGGCTCGCCCGTCCTCGCCCGCCACGGGCGGCGGCGTGTCGTTCAACACGCTGTCCACGAAGTCCCGAAGCTCGTGCCGCACGGGGTCCTCCACCGGAATCTGGCTCGCAGGGAGGAAGGTGGCCTTCTCGCCCGTCTTGCACAGGTGCAGCCCCGCGTCGGCGCCCCAGATCGCGGGGAACACGATCGAGCCGCGCTCGCAGTCCACCCGCCCGCCGTAGCCGCCGAGGGCGCTCACCTGTCCCGCGTGGAGCAGCCCCTTGGCGCCGCTCGCGAAGTGCAGAGTCACCAGAGCGAGGTCCGGGTAGTCCAGCCGCCTGTCCACGTAGAACCCGCCGGTGGCATACACGGCCTCCACCTCACCGCACACCCAGCGCAGGAAGTCAATCTCGTGTGCATTGATCTCGAGCAGCGTGCCGCCGCACAGGCTGCGTTGGAGGCGCCAGGGCTGCGTGTAGGCTCCGCCCCACTGGCCGCCCAGCCGATGCACCGTCATGCAGATGGGCGCCCCGAAGTCCCCGCCCCTCGCCAGCTCACGCACCTTGCCGTGCACCGCGTGGTAGCGGCACACCTGGCCGATCATCAGTTTCACCTTGGCCTTGCGGCACGCCTTGATCATGGCGTCGCAGTCTTCCAGCGTCACCGCCATCGGCTTCTCGCAGAAGACGTGCTTGCCCGCCCGGGCGGCGGCGATCGTGTGCTCGGCGTGGGCGAACTGGGGCGAGGCCACCACCACGGCATCCACCGCGTCGAGCGAGACCAGCGCCTCGAGGCTGCTGCACGCTCGAGCGCCGTGCTTCGAGGCCAGCTCGCCGGCCCGCTCGGGGAGTTCGTCGTAGGCCGCGGTCACGGCCGCCGTGTCCAACCCGGCCACCCCCTGCGCCAGCGCCGCCCCCATGCCGCCACAACCGACGATGCCGATGCCAACCTTCGCCATCGCGCGCCTCGCTTTCGCCACAGTGGGAGGGTCCTCGAGCACGGCCAAGAGCATACACTTCCGCCCCGCCGTGTCAAGCCCTCACATCTTGATGCTGCTGACGAGGCTCAGGACCCCCAGGAAGGTGGTCGCGTAGCCGATGGAGCGCCGCAGGATGGATTCAGGCAGCACCTTGACGGTCCACGTGGCAGCCGGCACGGAGGCCATCGCACCGACCACTAGGGGCACTGCCAGGCCCCAGTCGAGCGACTGACTCAGGCTGAAGTACGCAATCAGCCCCACCAGGCACACGACTCCTTCGGCCAGCGACGTGATCCCGATGGCATTCTTCCCAGGCACCCCCGCGAGCACCTGCCCGCCTGTGAGCAGCGGCCCGTAGCCCCCGCCCGAGATGCCCTTGTTGAACGCGGCCACTGTGCCAAGGCCCACGATCTTGCCCCACGAGAACCGCCCTATCCCCTTGCCCGCCAGAATGATGAAGAGGCCGACCGCAAGCACCATGGCGCCGATGTAGAGCTTCACAGCCTGCTTCGGCAGGTTCACGGCCAGCACCACGGCCGCGAGGGCCCCCACCACGGAACAGAGCGCCAGGATCCAGGTCGTCGTGAACGCCCGGGTACCACGCCTCAGGTCCACATTGCCGAACCCATGGTGCATCAACCCCGCGGAGATCCCGGTGAAGAACTCCGACAACAGCACCGCGGGGACAATCTGTAGGGGGGAAAAGCCCAGGATCATGAGGAGCGGGGTGAGCGTGGTGCCGTAACCCATGCCCAGCGAAGAGTCCACGTACTCCGCCACAAAGGCCATCAGGCCGATGGCCACGAACCTCCACGCCCCGCCCACCGCGAGACCGGGCATTCGCGTGAAAGTCAAGGCGAGCAGAAGGCCGCCCAGTGCCACCAGCCCGATGTTCCAGGCGACGCGGAGGCGCCGCGCAGGGGCCTGCTCGTCAGCGGCCATCAGGGTTTCTCCGCTCAACTTCATTCTTTACTCCTATCTGTGTAATAGGCTTTGCACAACAGAAAAAAGGCGACTCACGCCTTCCTCACTGCCCGACGGGCCTCCGCGGCCATCTGGGCCACCGTCTCCTGGTCCAGCACCGCAGCGATGTTGTCGCGCACCCGCAGCATGAGCAGGCGCAACCAGCAGGTCTCGATGGGATACGGGCAATCGGGGTCGTGGTGCGGCGCCGTGCGGCTGGCGCACGGGATCGGCGCCAGGGGGCCATCCACTGCGCGGATCACGTCGCCCAGCGTCACCTGCTGCGGCGGAACCCGCAGTGCGTACCCTCCTTCCTTGCCCCTCTCGCTCACCAGGAACCCCGCCTTGCGCAGGGTTGTGAGCACCTGCTCCAGGTACTTCACCGATATCCCCTCACGCTTCGCAAGCGTGGCAGCCGACAGCGCCTCCTTGCCGTAGCCATCGGCCAGATGCGGCAGAACGCGCAGGGCGTAGATTCCCTTTTTCGACAGTTTCATAATCTTCAAATCCTATATTGTCAGGGGCTATTATACAGGACGCAGCTCGGTTGTCAAGGCTATTTCGTCTGTTGTCCCCGACTTCGGGTCCCGGGAGCCTTCCTGGAAACCTAAGCCCCGCTCGCCCTCCCGAATGTTCTCGTCGTCCCTACGCTCTGCTCCCTTCTCTCGTCCCTACGCTCCGCTCCCTTCTCTCGTCCCTACGCTTCGCGTGGGGACGAGCCTCTTGGCCGCTCCGCGGCCTCTTCTTCTTCCTCTTCTTCTTCGTGGAAGAAAACCTCCCGGGGTTGCGAACCCGCGGGAGATTGGGGCTGGACGCAGGAGCGTCCGGATTTCCGCCCCCACGCAGAGCGTAGGGGCGAGAAAGAGAAGGGGACGGAGCGCAGGGGCGAGAAGGGTGAGAAGGCATCGGCGAGAGGGGAAAGAGGCGTAGGGGGCAGCATGAGAGCCGCGCCCTCCCGACCGTTCCAACTCGGTGCAGCGCGTGGGCGTGCCAGCTCCTGGCGGACCTGGCGGCTCCACGGGGGAGCTGTGCCGAGCGGCTGGCGGCCGAAGCCTGTCCATACTTGCTCAACCCTGTGAGGGGGGAATGAGCAAGTATGGGTAGATGGGCGAGCATGGGCGGTTCTCGCGGCTCCGGCCATTCCGGCTCATCTGCGGGATGAGCAAGTATGGGGGCGGGAGCGACCGTAGAGCCTAAGGCGTTGCGACATAAGTGGTTATGGGTAGGACTCGCTGGCGGAGTAGCCAGCGTCCCACGCTCCCCAGCGACTGACATGTCGGAATCGCCAGACCCTGTCGCCGACGCGTGGACCTGCCCCGCCATGTGGGATTTCGGCAACGTGGTCGCCATGGTGTATCACCCCTGTGCGGGAGAATGTGATACACCATGGCAGCACCGGCCACGGGAGCGGCCGTACCGCAAGAGCGCTTGCCGAATCACCTGTCGGGCGCTGACGGGGCGATGGATGGCCGCGGGGACAGCCTGTGTGCCTTGTCAGAGGTCGGACTCATCGGACCCGCGTGCTCTTGGACCCGCGGCCTCGCGCGTCGAGAGGAACACACCGGCCAGAGCGACGATGCCCCCCAGGAGCATGGGGGCGGTGAGCCGCTCGTCGGGCAGGAGCAGAAGGGCCAAGGCCACGCCCCCGACCGGAACGACGAACTGAAGCGGGCCGAGGACGTTCGCCGGCAGGTCCTTCAGCGCCACGTACCACGCGGTGAAGCCGAACGCTGTGGGCACGAGGGCAAGGTAAACCCCGGCCAGCGCGCCCCGCCACGGCAGCGCCAGGCCCTTCCCCATCGCCAGGCAGGCGACGAGAAACGCCACGCCGCCGATGAGCATGCTCAGCGTCGTCGTCACCAGACCGCCGTGCCGCCGAACCACGCGCCGCCCAAACACGGTGTAAGCCGCCCACGAGAGGCCCGACAGCCCCGCGAGAACGCCGCCGAGCACGTGGCGCGGGTTCTCGTGAGCCTGCTCGGGCGACACCCCTCCCAGCACGAGCACGCACCCCGCCACCCCGAGCGCCACCCCGCAGACCTTGCCCACGCCCACCCGCTCTCCCACCAGAAGCGACAGCGGCACGATGAGCACGGGGTTGGAGTTCATGATGACCTGGACGACGATCGAATGGGTGTGCTGAAGCGCGAGGAAGACGAAGAAGCCCATGGCGAACCCGCCCGTGAGGCCCAGAAACAGGAACGGAGCCGGCTCGCGGATCACCACGCCGAGGGCCCCGCCGCGTCCGCTCAGGATCAGCGTGGCGGCCAGAACGAGGCCCGTGAGGCCGAAGCGGTAGAGGCCCAACACCACAGGGTCGGTGGCGTGATGGCGGATCGTCATCCTGCCGAGCACGAAGACCGTGCTCCAGGACACGCAGGCGAGAACTCCCAGCACCAGGGCGCGGCGGCTCACGGCGGCTCTCTCCGTCCGGCGGTGCTCCGCCGGCGGGCGTATCATAGTCGAACGGGGCATCGCGCGCCAATGTCGCCTTGACAAGCGCCCGCGGAAGCCTATCATGTCGCACGCGAGACTGAGGCCACAAGGGGCGCGGCATGCGTGTGGGGATCGTGCAGATGCGGGTGGAGACGGGCGAGAAGGAGGCCAATCTCGAGCGCGCGCTGGTGGGGATCGCCGAGGCGGCCGAGCAGCGCGCCGACGTGGTGGTGCTGCCCGAGTGCCTGGACCTCGGCTGGCTGTGCGGGCGCGCCCGCGAGCTGGCCGAGCCGGTGCCGGGCACCCTCAGCCGCCGGCTGGCCGAGGCGGCCCGGGCGCACGGCGTGTACCTGTGCGCAGGCTTCACCGAGCAGGCGGGCGAGAGCTTCTACAATTCGGCGCTGCTCTTCGACCGCATGGGCCGCCTGATCCTCAAGCACCGCAAGATCAACGAACTGGAGGTCGGGCTGAGGACCTACTCGCGCGGCTCGGAGCTGCGCGTGGCCGACACGGAGTTCGGACGCATCGGCGTGAACATCTGTGCGGACAACTGGGTGCCGTTCATTGACCAGACGCTCGCCTGCATGGGTGCGCGCGTGGTGCTCTCGCCGTGCGCCTGGGCCTGCGAGCCCCGCAAGGAGGCCGCCAACAGCAAGGCGATCCGCGAGCGGTTCAAGAAGCGCACCACCGAGAGCCCCATCTTCCTCGTCGGCGCCAACAGCGTGGGCGAACTCACCGACGGCCCCTGGAAGGGCCGCATCCTGCACGGCCGCAGCCTCGTCTACGGGCCCGGCGGCCGCGAACTCGCCGCCGGACACCTCAACAAGGAGCAAATCCTGTACTGTGACATCGCGTGAACCCGGGGAGGAGAAGCAAGGAGAGACGAATGCAGATCGGGTTTCTGACCGCGTGCATGGGCAAGAAGTCGCTCGAGGACGTCGTGCGAGTCGCCTCGGAGCTCGGGTTCGCCGCGCTCGAGGTCTCCGTGGGCCATCTGCCGGCGGACCGGGCGATCAAAGAGGCGTCGAAGATCAAAGACCTGTTCGCCGAGAACGGGCTGGCGATCTCGAGCCTCGCCGCCTACAGCAATCTGCTGGAGGCCGACGAGGCGAAGCGCCAGGCCGCCATCGCCGCGTTCAAGAAGAACGTGGACGCCTGCGTGGCTGTCGGCACGCCGATCCTGTGCGCCATGACCGGCATGCCGGTGCCCGGGAAGAGCAAAGAGCAGACGATCGCCGAAGACTTCAAGACGGTCTTCACCCCGCTCGCCCAGTACGCCGAGGACAAAGGGATCAAGATCGCCTTCGAGAACTGGTTCCCCACGCTGCTCCAGCACTTCGACCTGTGGGACGCCATCCTCGCCGCCGTGCCCTCGCCCGCCATCGGGTTCAACTACGATCCGTCGCATCTGATCTGGCAGGGCATTGACTACCTGGGCGGGGTGGACCGCTACAAGGACCGTATCTTCCACACGCACGCCAAGGACACGGAGATGAAGGCCGAGGTGCTGGCCCGGCGCGGGTGCCTGGCGGGCGGCTGGTGGCGCTACGTGATCCCCGGCTACGGCAGCGTGGAGTGGGGCAAGTACGTCGGCCGCCTGCGCCAGATCGGCTACAAGGGCGTGCTGAGCATCGAGCACGAGGACGGCGCCTTCAGCCCCGAGGATGGGCTCGACAAGGGCATCAAGTACCTGCGGCTGTTCGTGTGAAACCGGCTGCTTCCGCGTGGAGACAGGACCGATAGGACAGATGGGACGCATAGGACAGGCAGCTCTTGTCCTACCGGTCCCATAGGTCCTATCGGTCCTACTCTATTCCGTGCGAGCGAGCATCGCCCGGAACTCCCGGAACCCGAAGGGCACGCGCACACCCCGCACGAGGAAGTGCGCGATGGCCGCGGAGTAGAGCCTGCGCGGCTCGCGCGAGCCGGAGGGCGCAGCCCGGAGGCCCTGGAGGTACTCGGCGAGATCGGCCTCGGTGGCCGCCGGAGGACGCGGGGCGGAGATGCCCCGCTCCTCGGGGGCGCAGGTGACGACGAGGTCGTGGGTAACGGCGCCCTCGGCGGTGAACTGCTTGAAGCTCTGGTTCGGGCCTTTGTCGAAGGTGACGGCGGCTTCGACCGCGAAGCCGGCGTCGGCGAGGGCATCCTGGAGGGCGCGCCAGACCTCGGCCGCGGTGTTGTGGAAGACGATGCTGAAGCGCCCGCCGGGCCGCAATACGCGGCGCACCTCGCCGAATGCCTGGGCCATGAGCCGCCGATAGTCCTCCGCGCCCTTCCTCTGCGTGCGGCTCATCACCGCCTCGTCGGGCACGTGGGTGCGCACGCCCAGCCACGATTCCCACACCAGGTTCAGTTCGGAGTACGCGATGTTGGCCCCGAATGGCGGGTCGGTGAAGGCGTAGTCTATGCTGGCGTCGGGGATGTTCGAGAGGTCCGTGGCGCTCTGGGTGGAGATGCGGACGGCGTCTCGCTCCACGGGCTGGAAGAGCAGGCCATCCTTGGCGAGCCCTGAGTCCCGGCTGTACCGAACCACGTCGTCCACCTTGCGCTGGAAGAGGGCGAGGACGTTGAGTTCGGGGTGGAAGCCCGGGATGTACATGGTGCCGAGGATCGGCCCGGGCGCGGCGCCGAGCGCGGGGATGTACTTGTTGGTGCGGGAGGCCCGGGGCATGGCGCCGGTGAGGCAGAAGAAGAGCCCGCGGCGGCACTCGAGGCCGGGCAGCGTGGCCGCCGCGTGCCAGAGGGTGGCGAGGGCGCGCAGGTTGCGGCGGGTGAAGAGCTGGTCCACCCGGCCGATGCCCTGCTTGTGCACGCGGGCGATCTCGTCGCCCCGCGTGGGGATGGGCGTGGTGGGGTGCGGGACGCGCTGCTCCCAGTCGCCCGCGCCGGCGGCCTGCGCGAGCGCGCGGTCGGCCTCGGTGGGCGGGGCCTCCTGGCGGCCGCAGCCGCGGCAGTCCAGGGCGATCCGCACGGGCACCGGGTCGAGGCGGCGCCAGCCGCCGCGCGGGGCCTCGCGCGGGCAGTGCGGGCACGCGAGCCGGCCCGCCACGCGGCGGCCCTTGCGGGCAACGTCCCACAGGGCGAATTCGCCGCCGCAGTCCGGGCAGGCGTAGCGGTCGCTCCAGACGGTGTAGGCGATGGAGGCGGCCCCGCCGCAGGACCGGCAGGTGGTGGCGTACAGCGGGTCGAGTTCGCCGGCAACGGCGGCGAGGAGACGCTGCGCCTCGCGGCGGAGGCGCTGGGGGTCGGGCGGCGCGCAGTAGTTGCTGGCGATGAAGGTCGCCGCCGGCGAGAGGTCCACGAGCACGGCGCGGCGGCCGGCCCGGAGTGCGGCGACCCCGGTCATGCCCGAGCCGCAGAAGGGGTCGAGCACCACGCCGCCCGGGCTCGTGTAGTGCTCGATGAAGGGGACGATGCCCTCGGGCGGCACCTTGGTGTGATAGGAGTGCGCGCGATAGGCGGCGGAGCCCTTCGAAGCGGCCACATCGGTGGGCGGCCCCGCCTCCGCGGCACGGCCCTGGCGGCGGCCCGCCGCGAGGAAGGGGGCGATAGCGGGGTTGGCGCCCACGGTGTAGATGGGGGGCCGTTCCAGGCGCGGCGGTTGATAGGGCGGGTGGCTCACGCGTGCCTGGTGCCTGCGAAGGGGCGTCGCCGGGGCCGTTGCCCGCCATTGCCGCCGTGGCCGTTGCCGTTGCCGTTGCGCCGCGGGGCGAAGCGCGCGTGGCCGGGGCCGACGAGGCGGTGGGTGGCGGCGAGGAGCTGGGCCGAGGGTTCCACGTACATGGATCTGCCGACTCGGAGCGTGTAGGCGCTCTGGTCGAGGAGGCGGATTCGGACGTAGACGGGCAGTTCGCCGTGGTGCGCGGCGCACAGGTCGCGGAGCTCGGTGAGGGTGGCCTCGTTGGCCGCCGCCTCATCTACATCCACGATCAGGCTGCCGGCCAGCAGGGCGTGTGCGCGTTCGATGGGGATGATTTGCTGGGCGCGCAGGGTGGGCTCGTTGCCCTGGTAGTCCACGCGCCCGCGGATGAAGACGATGGCGCCCTCCTTGAGAAGCTGGCCGTGCTGGGCGAACTCCTGGGCGAACATGACGCCGCGGGCCGTGCCGTCGAGGTCGGAGAGTTCGTAGCGCGCCCAGCGCTGCCCCTCGAATCGGCCCTTGCGGGTGACGGAGATGCGCACGCTGTCCACGATGCCCCCCACGACCACCTCGGTGCCGTCCTCTGTTTGCGCGAGCTGGGCCGTGGTGGCCGTGGCGTACATGCGCAGCACGTCCTCGTGCTCCTCGAGCGGATGGCCCGAGACGTAGAAGCCCAGGAGGTCCTTCTCCCAGGCCTGCTGCTCGTTCTTGGGCACGTCGGGGACGTCGGGGAGCTGCTCCTGAGGCGGCGTCTGCTGGTCGGCGAGGAGGTCGAAGAGGCTGGCCTGGCCGCGCGAGCGGTCCTGCTGTGCGGTGGCGCCGACCTGGAGGGCGCGGTCGAGGCCCGCCAGGAGCTGGCCGCGCGTGCCGCCCAGGGAGTCGGCGGCGCCGCACTTGATGAGGGTCTCGAGGGCGGCGCGGGTGACGAGGCGGCTGTCGCAGCGCTCGCACAGGTCGAAGAGCGAGCGGAAGGGGCCGCCAGCCTCGCGGGCCGCCACCAGGGCGTCGGCCGTCTTGTCGCCCAGGTTCTTGATGGCGCCCAGGCCGAAGCGGATCTGGCGGCCCTCGGTGCGGAAGTCGGTGTAGCTGCGGTTCAGATCGGGCGGAAGGACCTCGATGCCGTGGGCCTTGGCGTCCTTGACGAAGGCGTTGACCTGGTCGCGGTTGGAGCGCTCGCAGGTCATGGAGGCGGCGAAGAACTGCACGGGGTAGTGGGCGCGGAGGTAGGCCATGCGGTAGGCGACGTAGGCGTAGGCGGTGGAGTGCGCCTTGTTGAAGCCGTAGCCGGCGAAGAACTCGATGAGGTTGTAGATGTCCTGGGCGGTCTTGGCGTCGAGGCCGCGCTCGGTCGAGCCCTGGATGAAGGCGTCGCGGCCCTTCTTGATCTTGTCTTCCTTCTTCTTGCTGATCGCTTTGATCATCGAGAGGGCCTCGCCCATGGACATGCCGCCGATGTCGTGGGCGAGTTGCATGATCTGCTCTTGATAGACGATGAGGCCGTAGGTGCCCTTGAGGTAGGGCTCGAGCTTGGGGTGCGCGTAGGTGATCGGCTCGCGGCCGTGCTTGCAGTTGATGAACTTGTCCATCATGCCGCTCTGGAGCGGGCCGGGCCGGTAGTAGGCCACGATGGCGATGAGGTCCTCGATCGAGTCGGGCTTGGCGCGGGTGAGCAGGCTGCGCATGCCCTGCGAGGCGAACTGGAAGACGCCCTCCGTCTCGCCGCGCTTGAGCAGCTCGTAGGTTGCGGCATCGTCGAGGGGAATCTGCGTGAGGTCGAGGCGCGTCCCGGTCTCGCGCTCGACCAGGTCGAGGATTTCGTGGCAGATGGTCAGGCTGCGAAGGCCCAGGAAGTCCATCTTCAGCAGCCCGATGGTCTCCACGTCCTCGAAGACGAACTGGGTGGTGACGGTGTCGCCGGTCTTGCACAGGGGCAGGTGCTCGGTGAGCGGCCGGTCGGAGATGACGACTCCTGCGGCGTGGGTGGAGGCGTGGCGGCAGAGGCCCTCGAGGCGCATGGCCACGTCGAGCAGGTTGTGGATTCGCGGGTCGTTCTTGTAGCGGTTCTGGAGCTCGGGGCTCTTGGCCAGGGCCTCCTTGAGGGTAATGTGGAGGACCTCGGGCACCTCCTTCGCGATGGCGTCCACTTCCTTGAGCGGAATGTCCATCACGCGCCCCACGTCGCGGATGGCGGCCCGCGCGCCCAGGGTGCCGAAGGTGACGATCTGGGCCACGCAGTCGGCGCCGTACTTCTGGCGCACGTAGCTCAGCACCTCTTCGCGCCGCACCTCGCAGAGGTCCACGTCAATGTCGGGCGGCTCGCGCCGTTCGGGGTCGAGGAAGCGCTTGAAGAGCAGGCCGTGCTCGACGGGGTTGAAGTCGGTCATGCCCAGGGCGCGGGTGATGAGGCAGCCGGCGCCGGAGCCGCGGAGGCCGACGGGGATGTCGTGCTCGCGGGCGTACATCACGAAGTCGCGCACGATGAGGAAGTAGCTGGCGTAGGCCATCTCCTTGATGATGCCCAGCTCCTCCTCCAGGCGCGCCACCACGTCGGCCGGGGGCTGGCCGCCATACATCTCGCGCAGGCCGTCGAAGGCCAGGCGGCGCAGGTGTTCGTCGTTCGACACGCCCCCGGAGTCGAAGGGCGGGAAGTGCCGCTTCGAGAAGTCCATCTTGAGGTTGCAGCGCTCGGCGATGTCGAGCGTGGCGGCGAGGGCCTCGGGCAGGTCCTTGAAACGCTCGGCCATTTCGCGGCCGGAGGCGAAGTAGAACTGGTCGGTGCCGAAGGCCATGCGGTCTTCGTCAGTGAGCAGCTTGCCGGTGTTGATGCACAGCAGGGCCTCGTGGGCGGCCGCGTCGTCGCGGCGCAGGTAGTGGATGTCGTTGGTCGCCACGAGGGGCACGCCCAGCTCGCGGGCGATGGCGATCTCGCCCTGGTTCACGGTGCGCTGCTCGTCGAGACCGTTCTCCTGGACCTCGAGGTAGTAGCGCCCCGGGCCGAAGAGGTCGCGGTATCGCGCGGCGGTGTCGCGGGCGACGCCGTGGCGCTCGGCGAGGAGGTGATGGGCGACCTCGCTCTTGAGGCAGCCGCTGAGGCAGAGGAGGCCCCCGCAGTGCTTCTGGAGCAGTTCCCAGTCAATCCGGGGCTTGTAGTAGAAGCCTTCGAGGTAGGCGGCGGAGGCGAGCTTGATCAGGTTGCGCCAGCCCTGCTCGTTCTCGGCCAGCAGCGTGAGGTGGAAGGCGGCCTCCTTGATGCCGCCGGTATTCACCTTGTCGAGGCGGCTGCCGGGGGCCACGTAGGCCTCGTAGCCGATGATGGGCTTGACGCCGGCGTCGGAGGCGGCGCGGTAGAACTCCACGGCGCCGAAGAGGTTGCCGTGATCGGTCACGGCCACGGCCGGCATCTTCAGCTCGCTCGCCGTCTCGACCAGCTCGGGAATCTTGCACGCCCCGTCGAGCAGCGAGTAGTGGCTATGGACATGGAGATGCACGAAGCTATCGGCTGAGGCCATGGCTGCCTCCTGATGGCTTTCTCGGACGCTCGGGCAATCGAAGACGAGCCAGGAAGAGACCTGGTTCGAAGCTGGTCACCGCAGCGCGGCATACCAGGGGATGGGCTTCAACGTGCCCCGCCCACAACAACTGCGGTATCCTAGCGCCGGTGCGCCCACTGTGTCAACGGCAAAATCCGGCGGCCCCTAACCGCCCGAGGCGCTTGGCTTTGCGTCGCCCCACCCCATTCACCACGCCGTCCAGCCGCCGTCCACCGACAGCACGCTGCCTGTGACCATGCCCGCCTCATCGCTGGCCAGGTAGACCACGGCGGCGGCCACGTCCCCGGGCGTGGCCAGCCGGCCCGCGGGGATGCGCGCCAGCACCGAGGCGCGGAACTCTGGGTTCGCCAGCCGAGCCCGCGTGAGGTTCGTCTCCACCACGGTCGGCGCCACGGCGTTCACCGTGACCCCCTGCTTCGCCCACTCGACGGCCAGCCCCTTGGCCAGCAGGATCACGGCGGCCTTGCTCGCGCAGTAGAGGCTCTGCCCCGGCAGCGCCACCAGCCCGGCCTGGCTCGCAACGAAGATCACCCGCCCGTAGCCTCTGGCCAGCATCGCCGGCGCCACCGCCTGGGTGACGAAGAAGTGCCCCTTCACGTTCGTATCGAACACCGCATCCCAGTCGGCCTCCGTGACGTCGAGGCCCGGCCCCGGGCGGTTGATCCCCGCGTTGTTGACCAGGACATCAATGCGTCCGAGGCCGCGCTCGGCCTCGGCCACGCCCTCGCGCACCTGGGCCAGATCGCGAATATCCATCGCCACCCTCACCACGCGGTGGCCGTGCGCCGAGGCCCCCGCGGCGGTGTCGTCCAGGCTCACGCCGGGGCGGTCCGCGAGGGCCACATCGGCCCCGCTGCGCGCCAGGGCGACGGCCGAGGCCGCGCCCAGGCCGCCCGCCGCGCCCGTGACCAGAGCCGTCTTGCCCTCCAGGCGAAACATGGGCACGCTCATCCCTGTGTCTCCGGTGTTCCAAGGGGACACTCGTTCGGCGGGTGCAGTGTACAGGATCGCCGGGCCATTGCAACCCAGGCAAGTGCCGGGGAGCCATGCCCTCGGGTTGGGCGAGGTTGCGGTGGTCTCCGAGCCGGCCGCGGCAGCGTGAGGTGTGGCCTCCGCCTAACGTCGCAGGCGCAGGGCAGGGTCGCCGAGGAGCTGGTAGAGCCGCGCGGCCGGCGGGCAGACGGCCGACGCCTTCAGCGCGACGTCGCCCAGCACGGCCGGGCCGGGCGCGAAGGCGTGGCGGAAGAACTCGGCCCCCATCGTCTTGGCCGCGCTGTTCTCAGACATGCCGGTCGGCCCCCAGAAGGCGATGCCCCCGCCCCCATCCTGCAACACCAGGGCGAGGCCGAGACACCGATAGCCAGGCATCTCGAACCTTCCGGCGATGCAGGTGAAGGCCGTGACCACCGGCAGGCGGCTGCCGTTGCTCAACGAGCCCGCATCCCTCACAGTCAGCAACCCATCGCTCGCGAACCGGTCCATGCCGCCGTGCCCGATGTAGTTCAGCAGGAACGCGCCGCGGTTCAGGGCGTTCAGCAGGCCCGCCCGGGCGTCTCGGAGCGGCATCTGCGGCAGGTAGAATCTGCTCACGTCATAGGGGGCCGGCACCAGGCCGCCCAGGTCATCGCTGTCCTGCGGGAACTGGCCCGCGTTCCTGTCCGGCTGGTCGGCGGCGAGGACGACGCTCTTGGTCCACGGCCCGCCCGCCGCCTCATAGGCGATGATCTTGCCCACGAGGGTGGCGAGTTCGCCCGCCGTGGCCGCCGGCAGGCGCCCGACGGCGAAGCCCGCGTCGGGGGCGAACTGCGTGTCCGCCGCGAACAGCCCATAGTCCGTCGCCACCAGCAGCGGCGGAATCAGGTTATCGCCGTAGCCCAGGTAGTCTTTGTAGTCGAACGTGCCGTGCCCCGCCAGCACGGCGTAGCGGGGGCCGGTCTTCCACGTGCCGCGCGCCAGGGCGAGGAAGGTCTGGATCGCGTGCGGGTCGGCGATGCCGTGGTTGAACTCATCGTAGATGTCCTCGAGGTCCACCACCACGGCCTTGAGGCCCTGGCTCCGACGGTACGAGGCCAGCGCCTCTGCCCCGTCCAGGAAGACGCCGGGCGCCACCACCACGTAGTCGGCCTGGTTCCCCCGCCAGGTGAGGCGCGACGGCACGTCGAGCTCGACCGACACCGGGGTCTTCACCGCCGCCGGCGCCACCGCCAGATAGGCGCTCCCCGCAGAGGCCGAGAGGCTCACGCGGTAGAGGTTCTCCAGCTTCTCCACGCTCGTGCCGTCCACCACGGCGGGTTCGAGAGGGGCCGTCACATCAAACACCCAGATCGCCGGGCCGCTGAAGCCTTCGATGGTCAGGACATCCCCCTCGGCGCGGCACAGCAGGCTATCGTCCACCGCCCGGCACAGCCGCGGATAGGCCAGGTCGAAGGCATCCACATAGAAGATGCTATAAGGAACCCCCGCGTCGCGCAGTCCGGTCACCGTGACCAGGTTGTCGCCGGGGACGAGGAGTTGCGCGCCGACGCTCAGCGCGAGGGTGCAGCCATCCGTGCCGCCCCACCGCCCCTCGCCGATGGGGGTGCCATTGAGGCTCACGACGACATGATGGTTGGGGTTCGCCGCGCACTGGGTGGCGCCCTTGAGTCGCACGGTCAGGGTCGCCGTGCCGGTTCCCGCGGCATCGGGCGCCGCCAACCGGAAGGTGGGGCTGCCCAGCGCCCGGTCGCCCGCCACCACATAGTCCCATAGCCAGAAGTCCGCCTCAGGGTCGGTGAAGAGGCCGGTGGCGGGATAGCGGTTGACTTCGGCATGGACGGTGTCGCGGAACGTCCCCGGAGCCGCGTCCGCCGCTGCGCCGCTGCCGCCCACCGTGGCCATGAGCAGCCCGCGCTCATGCCGCAGCCAGTAGACATTGGAGTCCGTGTAGATGCTGCCCGCCACAGGCTGGCCGAAGAAGTAGAGGCCCGTGCCGCCTTCGGCGGGGAGGTAGCGGACCGCCTTGCCCTGACAGGAGAGCGAGAGCATCCCGTTTCGGATCTGCGGACGCAGGCCGTTCTCGGCCACGCCCAGCAGGGGCGCGATTTCCGCGGCGCTGACGTAGTACAGCCCCGTCTCCCGCACCGTGATCTTCACGGCAGGCTGTGCCCCCGGCGCGGCGGCCACCGCCGCCTTGGCACGCAGGGCCCTGGCCTCGGCCTGGCCCTTTCGGCGGCCCGGCTCGTCGGCCGGCACGCCGGGCGCCCCCTGCCCCCACGTCCGCCGCGCCTTGCGGCTGTAGCCGGTGGCGGCCAGTTCCCCCGCCGCCTCCGCGAGGCCAACGGCGCCGGCGGCCTCGGCCACGGTGACGCGGTAAGGGCCGTAGCTGCGCTCGCGCCCGCTGGTCTCCACCTCGACAAGCCGGTAGGTGTAGGTCTCGCCGGGCTTCGCCGACGGGTCCACCAGCCGATACGTGCCGCCTTCGGGCGACTGGAGCAATGCGGGCACGAGTTCGCTGCTCACGCGCTGATACTTCCCGCTCGCCTCGTTCAGCCGCTCGAGGTAGAAGCCGGCGGTCCCGAGTTCCGAGGCCGTCTCCCACTCGGCCACGACACGTCCGTGCTGAGCCGAGGCCCCGAACCCGGAGACGGCCACCGCGGTGGGGTAAGCGCCGTCCGTCCATCCGATGTTGATGGTTCCGGTGGGAGTGCCGCCCCCGGCAATGTCGCCGCTGGCGTCAAGGGTGCTATGGTCGTCCTTGTTCGGCACCGCGGCGAAGGCGAGGCGCCAGGGCGAGGCGGCCCACAGCGTCGGAACGTACGTCTGAAGATAGGCGCGGGAGATGGCGAAATCCACGAAGGTCGTGGTGCCGAAGTTGGCGGTATTCACTCCGTCCACGGTCCGCACATAGCCTTCGCCAGTCCTGCCCCCGCCATTGATGTCGGACGAGAGCTTGGAACTGGTGCTGCCGTCCACATCCTTGAACGCAACCGTGTTCCAGACACCCTGTCCCTTGTCGAAAACCTGCATCTCCAGCCCGCGATCGGTCCCGCTCGCCGTATAGGAGTCCCACGCGAATGCAAAGTCCGGCAGGCTGTCCCCATTGATGTCAATCATCACGTAGATCGTATCGCTGTACGTGGCGGCAGGGCTCTCGTCCACACGGATGCGGAAGTACAGGTACGCCGAGTCCACGGCGCGATAGCCGCACGGGTCGGTCGCGTCGCCGACAAAGTCAATCCTGCTGGGCGGATTGGTTCCCCTCTTGTCCATTGGGTCGCTGAAGGGCCCGTTGCTCTGTCTGAGCATGACCCACTGGTCCTCAGCGGGCCACCCCGTGTACGTGCCGCCGTACTGCGCCACCTCCGTTCCGCTCGAGAGGGACGCCATGGCCAGAAACACGACGGCCAGAGCTGCGAACCTCGCGTCGTGAGTTGCGCGGAGGGAGCGCCCTGCCTCAGCCGCTCTGCCCATGAGCGCGCGCGTAGCCCATGCCCAAGCACCCGTTGTCTTCATTGGGACCCCCCTTGACCGTGGAACCGCCCGTCACAGTCCCACGGTGCCCTCTAGCTATGTAGGATGCAACCCTAGGCAGGATTGTAGGAGTCCGGGGAGCCGGAGTCAAGGGGATTTGAAGGTTTTCGGCAAGCCCCCGCCGCGCCCGAGAGCGGGCGCCCTGGGTGTGGGCCGGAATTGCAGGCAGGGTGATTGTCTCTGGAGCCTGAAGGGCTCGCATGGGATAGCCCAGGGCAACGCCCTGGGAACAAGACCGCCTCGCGGCAGCCCTGAAAGGGCGGAATAGACAGCCTCTATCTCGCCCCTTCAGGGCTGAACCCGTGAATCCCGCTGAACCCAGGGCGTTGCCCCGATCTTTGCCCACATCTTCCGCGGGCTGGGGTCTAGGAGCCCGTCCAAGAATCCCCGTGGGCTGCGTTGCCGGCGCCAGCGGGGCGGATGCAAGGCG
>DAOOIT010000017.1 GCA_035384565.1 Planctomycetota bacterium
CATGCGAGCCCTTCAGGCTCCAGAGACAATCACCCTGCCTGCAATTCCGGCCCGCGCCGCGGCGTCATCGCCCTCTTGCCTTCCCCGCCCGCCCTTTGGTATACTGCACGGGTCGAAGTGGGCAATAGCTCGCGCAGCACCCGGATCAAGGCCGCGCGCCATGGCCAACCCGGCTGCTGGACCACCGATGAGCCCTGCGCCCGGGGCTCGGATCGTGAGCGGCACGTCCCGCGTCCCATCGGCCCCCTGGCGGCGCGTTCGTAGCGTGGCCTTCTGGGGCCTTTGATCTGACTCGGACCAGCCGGCTGGCCGCGCACGCCTGCACGCGGAACCGATCTGTCGAGGCACGCTTCAAAGGCTTGGCGACCCATGACGCGCAACGCCCTCCTGCCAGCACGCTCAGACCCCCAGCGCATCACTTCGCCCGCGCGAGCGCGAGGGTGGCCCCCAGAACCCCAGCACCCTCTCGCAATCCTAAGCCCTGATTCTCCAATGTTTTGCGAAGGGGGCCTATCAGGAACGCTTCTTTCATGGCCCGTTTTCGCGTCGCGCTCGCAAACCGCGACGCAAACTGCCCAGCCCCAAGCCTTTGAGGTGGGCACTGTTTCCACGTCCTCATGGGCGTGGCCCCATTGAAGCTCGGGCGCTGTAGGGGACCGTGTGGGCCTCATTCGGGGTTTCCACGTCCTCATGGGCGTGGCCCCATTGAAGCCGCTCGCGGCAGATGCTGATGTGCTGGCAATCATCGCAGTTTCCACGTCCTCATGGGCGTGGCCCCATTGAAGCCTTGTGCTTGGCCTCAAAAAAGCCGCAGAGGAAGCCGGTTTCCACGTCCTCATGGGCGTGGCCCCATTGAAGCAGTAACTGGACTTTGCACAGCCGGGAGACGATTGGAGTTTCCACGTCCTCATGGGCGTGGCCCCATTGAAGCCCACAGTGACGCTTCCGTTTAGCAGGTAGTGCCCTTCGTTTCCACGTCCTCATGGGCGTGGCCCCATTGAAGCGGCGCGAAACGTGTCCAGCATGGTGAGGCTGACCCACGTTTCCACGTCCTCATGGGCGTGGCCCCATTGAAGCTCGTGTCTCCTATGATGACGAACATACCGCACTACCGTTTCCACGTCCTCATGGGCGTGGCCCCATTGAAGCGTGATTCCTGGCGGGAGTGAAGAGAGAACGAGCATGCGTTTCCACGTCCTCATGGGCGTGGCCCCATTGAAGCGCACTCCAGGTAACAGTGGCTTGTGCGATACTCGTTGTTTCCACGTCCTCATGGGCGTGGCCCCATTGAAGCGGCATCGGCCAATCCATCCGCGGCGCCCTCAGCGCGAGTTTCCACGTCCTCATGGGCGTGGCCCCATTGAAGCTGGATGCCACGGGTTCGGACGATCCCGGCGACTTCCCCGTTTCCACGTCCTCATGGGCGTGGCCCCATTGAAGCACATTCACCGTGTCCACCACAGCCGTCTTCATCAGGTTTCCACGTCCTCATGGGCGTGGCCCCATTGAAGCATTCTCGTTGCTCCTACAATGAGTAGAACATACCACAGTTTCCACGTCCTCATGGGCGTGGCCCCATTGAAGCTCACCGTCAGGTGTGTGTCGCCAACGTCGGCCTTTCGCGTTTCCACGTCCTCATGGGCGTGGCCCCATTGAAGCAGATCATCGTCAAACAGCACGTCGCCATCGCGCAGCAGTTTCCACGTCCTCATGGGCGTGGCCCCATTGAAGCACATGTCGCCGAGGTAGCCCCTGCCGGCCAGGATGTCGCGTTTCCACGTCCTCATGGGCGTGGCCCCATTGAAGCACACGGGCGACGCGGCCCCGCCCTCCCAGGGCCGCAGTTTCCACGTCCTCATGGGCGTGGCCCCATTGAAGCCGCCGCACGTCCCCGTTGGAGTAGACGCGAGGGGAGGAGAGAATGGCCACGGGAGCGTGCGGAGACTCGCCCTCACGCGGAGCGTACGGCGAGAGAGGCGGCGGAGGCGGGCCGTCGCCCTCGCGCATCCACCTTCCGCGGGTCGGCAAACCAGCGGTGCCTGGCGCGGCGGACGGGCACGGAATGGACACGATGGAGCACTGTGAAGACGTAAACCGTGTGATAACAGGCCGTTATGAGTGGCGAGGCCGCCTCGCGGGGCGAGGGGAAATGTCGCTGGAGCGGTGCGGCCCCAAGGCGCGCGTCCATACTTGCTCAACTTTGAGGGGGAGAGGGTGAGCAAGTATGGACGGAAGGAGGAGAATGGGCGATTCTCGTTGTTCCGGCCATACCGGCCGTGTCCGGACGATGAGCAAGTATGGGCGCAGGGCAGGGAACTGGCGATTGGACGCGGTTGGGGGCGGGTCGCAGCCCGGAGTTCCTGGGGCAGCACCGGGCAGGGCGCGGCGGGCGGCCGCCCGCGGGCGTCCGCTCGCGAGCCGGTGGCCCGGGCGGCTGTCAGCTTGGCAGGCGGCCGCCGGGGCGTTGGGGGGGCGCTGCCAATGTGGCAGGGGACGCCGGGCCACGGGCCGTCTCGACGGCGTTGCGTAAGAGCCTGTGGAATCGGGATTTGAGGCCGAGAGCCGCCGGAGCCATTGGAGAAGGGCACGGTTTTTGCTCTGTGGAAACGCTGGTCGCAGGGAAATGGTGAGGCGCGTGGCGGATTGGGCCGCCCCGCTCGCTGCGAGGTTCCGTCAGAGGACGAGAAAGGAGTGAGGCAAGGATGGCAACGAAGCTGATCCCGCTGGGCGACCGTCTTCTCGTGGAGCGGCTGGAGGCGGAGGAGCGGACGGCAGGCGGCATCGTGTTGCCCGATACGGCGAAGGAGAAGCCGATTCAGGGCAAGGTGATCGCGGTCGGCGAAGGCCGCCGCACGGAGGACGGCAAGCTCATCCCGATGCAGGTGAAGAAGGGCGACACCATCCTCTTCGGCAAGTACTCGGGCACCGAGGTCAAGCTCGACGGCAACGAGTACCTCATCATGAAGGAAGACGACGTCCTGGGCATCGTCCAGGGCTGATCCGCCGGGCGTCCGGCCATCCGACAGGCATTTTCGGAGGAAGAGACAGCGATGCCAGCCAAGCAACTTGCATTCGACCAGGAAGCGCGCGAGGGCATTCGCCGGGGCGTGAAGATCCTGGCGCGTGCCGTGAAGGTCACGCTCGGCCCCCGGGGGCGCAACGTCATCCTCGAGAAGAGCTGGGGCGCGCCCACCGTCACGAAGGACGGCGTGACGGTCGCGAAAGAGATTGACCTGAAGGACAAGTACGAGAACATGGGCGCCCGCCTCGTCCGCGAGGTCGCGTCCAAGACGTCCGACACGGCCGGCGACGGCACCACGACGGCCACGGTGCTGGCCGAGGCCATCTTCGAGGAGGGCCTCAAGAACGTCACCGCCGGCGCCAACGCCATGCTCCTCAAGCGCGGCATTGACAAGGCGGTCGAAACTGTCGTCGAGCGCCTCAAGAAGATGTCCATCCCCGTCAAGGGCAAGAAGGAGATCGCCCAGGTCGGCTGCATCGCGGCCAACAACGACTCCGAGATCGGCACGATGATCGCCGACGCCATGGAAAAGGTCGGCAAGGACGGCGTGATCACGGTCGAGGAAGGCAAGACGATGGAGACCGCGGTCGAGTGGGTCGAAGGCATGCAGTTCGACCGCGGCTACCAGAGCCCATACTTCGTCACCGACCCCGACTCGATGGAGGCGGTGCTCGAGGACCCCTACATTCTGGTGCACGAGAAGAAGATCTCCAGCGTCCAGAAGCTCATCCCGCTCCTCGAGAAGGTGGCCCGCAGCGGCAAGCCGCTCGTGATCATCTGCGAAGAGGTCGAGGGCGAGGCTCTGGCCACGCTGGTCGTCAACAAGCTCCGCGGCACCCTCAAGTGCGCCTGCGCCAAGGCCCCCGGCTACGGCGACCGCCGCAAGGCCATGCTCCAGGACATCGCCATCCTGACCGGCGGCAAGGCCTTCTTCGAGGACCTCGGCATCGAGCTCGACAAGATCGAGCTGGGCGACCTGGGCCGCGCCAAGAAGGTCGTCATGGATAAGGACAACACGACGATCATCGAGGGCGCCGGCTCGTCGGACGCCATCCAGGGCCGCATCAAGCAGATCAAGCACGAGATCGAGATCACCACGAGCGACTACGACCGCGAGAAGCTCCAGGAGCGCCTGGCCAAGCTGGCCGGCGGCGTGGCCCAGATCAACGTGGGCGCCGCCACCGAGGTCGAGATGAAGGAGAAGAAGGCCCGCGTCGAAGACGCCCTGCACGCCACCCGCGCAGCCGTCGAGGAAGGCATCCTGCCCGGCGGCGGCGTGGCCCTGTGCCGCGCCATTGACGCCCTCGACTCCCTCAAGCTCAAGGGCGACGAGGCCATCGGCGCCGACATCGTGCGCCGCGCCCTCACCGCGCCCCTCAAGCAGATCGCCGACAACGCCGGCCTCGACGGCGCCGTCGTGCTCGAGAAGACTCGCGACATGAAGCCCACCGAGGGCTACGACGCCCTGGCCGACAAGTACTGCGACCTGATCGAGGCCGGCATCATTGACCCCACCAAGGTCGTGCGTTGCGCGCTCCAGAACGCCGCGAGCGTCGCCGGCCTGCTCTTGACCACCGACTGCCTGGTCGCCGAGATTCCCGAGAAGAAGCCGGCCCCCGGCGGCCCCGGCGGCCCGGGCGGCGAGTACGGCGGCGGCGACTTCTAAGCGAGGAGGCCCTGCACCATGCCGACCTACGACTACCGGTGCCTCGAGTGCAACAAGAAGTTCCAGGTCACCATGACCTGGGCCGAATTCGACCAGCGCAAGCCCAAGTGTCCCAAGTGCGGCAAACGCAAGGTCGAGCAGGTCTATGGCGAGATGCTCGTCAAGACCAGCAAGAAGTCGTAGGCATCTCCCGTCCCACCGCCCGCCGGCGTCCCGCACCCGCGGGGCGCCGGCGGGCCCATGTCGGCTCTCCCCCGTCGCCCGAACGCCCCATCCATTCACGTCCCCCGTCGGCCATTGACAGGGCGATCGGCCCCCGCTAGAATCAGCGCAGGCGGCAGGAGACCGGCGTGAGCGGATTCGAGGAACTGGCGGAGCGGCTGGCCCACGCGCCCGAGGCGCGCGCGCGGCTCGAGGCGGCCGAGGCGCTCGCCGAGCTCGACGACCCGCGCGTGGCGCCCGCTCTGGCGCGCGCCCTGGCCGACGCCGACGCCGCGGTGCGGGCGCGCGCGGAGGCGCTCCTCAGCGGCTTCTGCCGCCGCGACCGCGGGGGCCCGCTCGCCGCCTTGCTCGAGGAGGCCGAGCGGGTGGCCGCCGCCCTGGCCGCCGAGGCCCAGCGCCTGCGCGGCGAGGCCCCCGCCCAGGCGCCCCGCCCGGAACGCCCCCCCAGACCCGCAGAACCGCTCGAGCCGCCCGAGGGCTTCGACGGCCCGTGCGCGCTCGTGCGGCTGACGGGCGACGCGCTGAACCTGCGACGGGTGGCCCGCCTCGTCGCCTCGGCCGTGGGCCTGCCCTCCTTCGAGATCACGCGCGGGGTGCAGATGACCAAGGGCTTCCTCGCGCGCGACGTGCCCGCCGACACGGCCCGCCGCCTCGTGGCGCGCCTCGCCGAGGCCGGCGTCACGGCCGGCGCGGTGCCCATGCGCGCCCTGCCCGAGCCCCTCAAGCCGCTGCGTCTGCGCAACCCGAACTTCGCGCCCGACGGCCTGCGCGGCCAGCTCCTCCCCAGCGGCGACGAGAGCGCGCCCTGGCCCACCGTGGAGCTGGTGGTGGCGGCCCGCGTGGAGCTGGACCTCGAGCCCGACGCCCTGGAGGAGAGCTGGTCGCCGCTGAGCCGCCCGCTCCGCCCGCGCGCCCAGAGCCGCACCGAGCAGGAGCCCGTCTACGACTACGTCATCGAGGTCTTCGCCGGCGCCCCCCCGCGTCGGCTGCGCCTGCTGACCTACGAGCTGGACTTCCACGCGATGCAGCGCCGGCCCGCGCGCTTCAGCCGCGTGGCGCGCCTGGCGCGCGAGATCGTCCGCTTCGCCCCTCGGCCGCGCCTGGCCGCCGGCGTGCGCCGCCTGGCCGACCACGAGGAGGAGAACTGGCACGACCTTACCTTCACCTCGCCCATCGGCTACGAGGACTATGTCACCTGGCAGCGCCTCCTCCTCACCCTCGGCCTGCCCTTGCCCACCTGAAGCGGCGCGGCGGCCGGGGCTGCTGCTCGCGCTCGAGCCGTTCTGGCGCCTGGCCTTCCCCGAGTCCTGCGTCGCGTGCGGCGTGCCGCTGGAGCGCCCGCGCCGCCACTTCTGCGCCGCGTGCCATCGAGCTCTCCCGTGGGTCGGCGAGCACGCCTGCCCGCGCTGCGGCGACGCAGTGGGCTCCCACGCGCGCACCGCGGCCGGGTGCGCCGCCTGCCGGAACCGGCATCTCGCCTTCGCGCGCGCCGTGGCCCCGCTGCGCTATGAGGGCAAGGCTCGTGAGCTGATCCTGAAGTTCAAGCTCGGCCGCAGGGCCTCGCTCGCCCATGCCCTGGGCGCGCTGCTCGGCGACTTCCTGGCCGAGAGCGGCCTGAGCCGCGCGGTGGACCTCGTGGCGCCCGTGCCGCTGCACTGGCGGCGGCGGCTGAGCCGCGGCTTCAACCAGGCCATGCTGCTGGCCTGCGAACTGGCCATCCGCTTCGACCTCCGGCTCGCGCCGCGCCTGCTCGTGCGGCGAAGGGCCACCGAGACTCAGACCGCCCTCTCGGGCCTGCGCCGCGGGGCCAACGTGCGCGGGGCCTTCGCCCTTCGCGCGCCATGGCGGCGGGGCGTGCTCGGCCGGCGCGTGCTCGTGGTGGACGACGTGTTCACCACGGGGGCCACGGCCCACGAATGCGCGCGGGTGCTGCGCGCGGGCGGAGCGGCCGAGGTCCTCGTGGCCACCGTGGCGCACACGCACCGCTCGTCGGGCTGAGAGTCAGCCCTCCAGCGCGCGGCGCAGGATGCCCTGGTGCTGGGCCAGGAGGGCCGCCGCCTCGTCGCGGGCGAGGCCGCGCCGGGCCATCAGAATGGCCACCTTGAGCCCGCCGCCTGCCTCGGCGAGCACGCGGCGGGCCGCCGCGTCGTCGAGCCCGCACAACTGCCGCAGGATGCGCACCGACCGCACGCGCAGTTTCTCGTTCGTGGCCCGCAGGTCCACCATCAGGTTGCCGTAGCACTTGCCCAGGCGCACCATCGCGGCCGTGGTGAGGGTGTTGAGTGCCAGCTTCGTGGCCGTGCCGGCCTTCAGGCGCGTCGAGCCCGTGAGAACCTCGGGCCCCACGTCGAGCGCGATCACCACGTCGGCGCCCGGCATCGGGTCCAGGCGGGGGTTGCAGGTGATGAACAGCGTGCGCGCGCCCAGGCCGGCGGCGAAGGCGAGGCCCGCGCGCACGAAGGGCGTGAGGCCGCAGGCCGCAATGCCGGCCAGCACGTCGGCCGGCCCGAACCCGCGCTCGCGCAGCGCGGCCGCCGCGTCCGCCGCGCGATCCTCGGCACCCTCGACGGCCCGCACCAGCGCCTCCCGGCCCCCCGCGATCACGGCCTGCACCTGCTCGGGGTCAGTGCCGAACGTGGGCGGGCACTCGGCCGCGTCGAGCGTGCCCAGGCGCCCGCTGGTGCCGGCCCCGAGGTAGAAGAGCCGCCCGCCGGCGCGGAATGCTGCGACCACGATCTCGACCGCTTGGGCGATCGCCTCGCGCGCGGCGTGCACCGCCGCCGGAACCAGATGGTCCTGCGCGTTCATCAGGTCCACGATCTCCAGCGCGCTCATCTCGTCGAGCCGTTCGCTGGCGGGGTTGCGCTGCTCGGTCGCCGCCTGGTCGAGGGGGTGGCCATTCATAGGGCGTTCCTATCTCCCCGGCACGATCTTGCCCAGCACCACGGGGCGGGCCGCGCCGGTGGCGCTCGGCAGATTGCCGGGGCGGCCGGCCATCGTCTCGTGGGCCAGGATGGCGAAGGCCATCGCCTCCTTCGCATCGGCGGGAATGCCGAAGTCGTCCGACAGGCGCACCGGCACAGGCGCGAAGGTCTCGGCCAGCCGCCGCATCAGCGTGCGATTGTGGCACCCGCCGCCGCTGGCGATCACCTCGTCCACCCGCCCGCGCGGGGCCACGAAGCGCCGGTGCGCGTCGGCGATGCTCGCTGCCGTGAAGGCTGTGACCGTGGCCAGCAGATCCTCGGGCGCCAGGCCGCCCGCGCGCAGCAGGCGCTCGGCGAACGGCACGCCGAACGTTTCGCGGCCCGTGGACTTCGGCGGTTCTCGCCGCAGGTAGGGGTGGCGCAAGAGCCTGCGGAGAAGCGGTTGCGACACGGCGCCCCGCGCGGCCAGGGCCCCGTCGCGGTCGAAGGTGCGGCGGCCGCGCGTGAGCAGGCCCACGAGCGCATCGAGCAGCATGTTGCCCGGCCCGGTGTCGAAGGCCAGCACGTCGCTGGGCCGGCAGGCGGGAGGCAGGTGCGTGAAGTTGGCGATGCCGCCGATGTTCAGCACCAGCCGGCCCCGCGTGCGATGCCGCAGGAGCAGATAGTCCACATAGGGCACCAGCGGCGCGCCCTGGCCGCCGGCCGCCACGTCGCGCGGCCGGAAGTCGGCCACCGTCGTCACCCCCGTGCGCTCGGCGATCACCGCCGGCTCGCCGATCTGGAGCGTCGAGGGGGGCGACGCGGCGGGCAGGTGGTGAATCGTCTGCCCGTGCGAGCCGATCAGCGCCACGCGGCCGAGCGCCACCCGCGCCCTCCGGGCGATGCGCACCGCCGCCTCGGCGAACCGCTCGCCCAGCACGAAGTTCGCCCGGCACACGAGGTCCACCGTGCCCGTCGGCGGGGCCGAGGCGGCCGCCACCAGCCGCCGCACGGCGGGCGGGTAGGGATACGTCTCGAAGGCCCGCAGCTCGGCCCGTGTGGCCAGGCCCGCGCCGCGCACCGCCACCAGCGCCGCCGCGATGCCGTCGTACGACGTGCCCGACATCAGGCCGATCACCAGCTCTGGCTTCTGCCGCAAGGCCGTCTCCGTGGCGTCTCCCGCGCCGAGCCGGATTATAGCCGCCCCGGCCCGCGTCCGCAACTTGAAGCCGCATCGCCCAAACACCGCCGGAGCATCACCCCCGCTTGGAGTCCCGCCTTCAGGCGGCCCTCAGCGGCTGGCGCGGCTCGCCCCAGGGCAGCAGACCGCCTGAAGGCGGAACTCCCAGCGAGTTCGCCCAGTGGGCAACCGGCGCTTGATGAGGGGCGGCCAAGATGCTAGGGTCTGTGCGGAAATCCACGCGGGACTGCGACGCCGCGCCTTGCATCCGCCCCCGCTGACGGTGGAGAGCGGGAAGCGCCGATGTTGCACCACCTCGAATCCCTCGCCGGCCTCCACGGCCTGGTCCATGCCGTCTCCACACGGGCCGGCGGCGTGAGCCGCGGGCCATTCGAGAGCCTCAACCTGGGCCTCCACGTGGGCGACGACCCCCGCGCCGTGCTCGAAAACCGCCGCCGCGTCTGCGCCGCCCTGGGCGTGGACCTCGACTCGGTGGTCGCCGGCGCCCAGGTGCTCGGCAACGCCGTGGCCTGGGCCACCGAGGTCCATCGCGGCCGGGGCGCGCGCGACCTCGCCGCCGCCCTGCCCGACACCGATGCGCTGATCACCGACACGCCCGGCCTCGTGCTCGCGGCCTTTTCGGCCGACTGCCCGCTCGTGGCCCTGGCCGACCCTGCCCGGCGCGCCATCGGCCTCGCCCACGCCAGCCGGCGCGGCACCCTGGGCGGCATCGCCCGGCGCACGGTGCAGGCCCTGGAGCGCCTCTTCGGCTGCCGGCCCGCCGACCTCGTGGCCGCCGTGGCGCCCTCCATCGGCCCATGCTGCTACGAGGTGGGCGACGACGTGGCCGCCGAGGCCCGCGCCGCGCTGCCCGGGGGCGACCGCTTCCTCGCCCGCCGCCACGGCCGGTGGCACCTGGACCTCTGGGCCGCCAACGCGGCCCAGCTCGCCCAGGCCGGCCTCGATCCCTGCCGCATCGAGACGCCGCGCCTGTGCACCCGCTGCCACCCCGACCTTTTTTTCTCCCATCGCGCCTCCGGCGGCACCACCGGGCGCTTCGCCGTCCTCCTCGCCCTGCGCTGACGGCGCGAGGCTGGCATTCGAGCGGAGCCTCCCGCGGGTTTCAAACCCGCGGGAGGTTGAAGGCACGGGCTGAAGCCCGCACAGTGAACCCGGCCCGCTATCGGAGCGCTGCTCGACAGCGGAAGGCGTGCGGCGGGCCAGGGGCAGGCATTCTTTTACATCGTTTTACAAATGCCTGACAACCCACGCGGCTGGCCGGGTACGATGTACGTGGCATACGAACCCACGAGGAGGCGCCATGTGCCGGACCCTCTCCGCCCTGCTCGCCCTTGCCGCCCTCGCCGTCGCCCGGGGCGGCGACGACGCGGCCGCGCCGCCCCGGCTCGAGCCCGAGAAGCTCACCGAGCTGCTCGACCAGCTCGACTCGCCCGAGGCCCCGCGCCGCTCGGCCGCTGCCGAGGCCCTCGGCAAGGCCAAGGCCGCCGCCGCCATCCCCAAACTCTACGCCATGCTCGACGACCCCGACGATGACGCCCAATGGAAGGCCACCGTCGCCCTCGGCGCCCTCGGCGAGCCGGCCATCCCCCGCCTCATTGACGGCCTGAACCTCGAGAAGGAACGCCCCCGCTGGAAGGCCGAGACCGCCCTCAAGATGATGGGCAAGGCCGCCGTGCCCGGCCTCGTCGAGGCCCTCCGAGACCGCCGCGGCCGCGTGCGCCAGAGTGCCGCCTACCTCCTCGGCGAAATCGCCGACCCCGCCGCCATCGAGCCCCTTGCCGCCTCCATGGCCGACAAGGACGAAGACACCCGCTGGAAGGCCGCCACCTCGCTCACCAAGTTCGGCAACCAGGCCACCCGCGCCGTCCTCGAACAGCTCCAGAGCGAATCCATCGAGTGCCGCCGCTGCGCCGCCTGGGTCTTCCAGAACACCCTCGACCCCGACGCCGTGCCCAGCCTCCTCGCGGCCCTCCGCGACGCCGACGAGCAGGTGCGCTGGAAGGCCGCCATCGCCCTCCAGAAGATGGGCCCCGCCGCCAGCGACCGCCTCTTCGCCGTCCTGCGCACCAGCGGCCGCGCCGACGAGAAGAAGCTCATCGCCTGGGTCCTCGAAGGCGTGGCCGACCCGCGTGTCGCCGCCCAGTTCCGCGAGTTCCAGGCCCGCCAGGCCGTCCAAGAGCCCCAGGCCCCCCCGCGGCCGCGGCCCGCCGTCCTCCCCAAGAGCGTCGCACTCACCCTCGAGTCCGCGCCCGACAAGGCCACTGTCTTCATAGACGACAAGTACGTGGGCCTCACGCCCCTCACCGTGCCCGACCTCGTGCCCGGCCACCACTTCGTCAAGCTCACCAAGCGCGACCACCTGCCCTGGACCAAGCTCGTCGAGCTCCTCTACCCCGAGGAGAAGCTCGAGGCCCGGCTCGCCCTCAAGCCCAAGGGCACCCTCCTCATCACTTCCGAGCCCGCCCAGGCCGACGTCTATATTGATGGCGAGTACGAGGGCAAGACCCCGCTCGAGAAGAAGAACCTCGACGCCAACCCCTACTCCGTCCGCGTCGAGAAAGAGCAGTTCCTCCCCTGGGAAGGCGAGATCGAGGTCCGTGCCGGCGAGCAGGCACGGGCCCAGGCCACCCTCAAGAGCAAAGTCGAGGGCTGGTACCGCGAGCGGCTCCGGGAGAACCCCAACGACGTCTCGGCCCACACCGAACTGGCCCACTACTGCCTCGTGCGGGGCGAGCTGGACAAGGCGGTGGCCGCCCTCGCCGCCGGCGTGGAGGTGATGGCCCACGGCGCCGACACCAGCAGCTACGGCGGCCGCCTCGCGCAGGAGATCGCCAAGGTCTGGGGCCAGGCCTTCCAGTTCGGCGGCGGTCTCCAGCTCGACGCCGTCCGCAATGCCCTTCACGCCGCCCTGCACGGCGTCTGGCAGCGAAACAAGGAGAGCAAGCCCCTCCAGCGCTTCCTTGCCGAACTCCGCCAGAGCGTGCCCGCCGACTTCACCCAGCCCCCCCGCTAGGAGCCTGTCCAAGAATCCCCGTGGGCTGCGTTGCCGGCGCCAGCGGGGCGGATGCAAGGCGCGGCTCCGCAGGCGATGCTACGGAGCGCATCGCTGAGGAGACGCAACGCGGCAGGCGCTCCGCTGCCGCCGCAACCCGAAGGGACGCCGCGACTTCTGGCCGCAGGCGTTGTCGCACGTCGTCAGCGATGCTCTCCGTTGCATCGCCTCCTCCGTGCTCCTAGCCTGCGGCCAGAATCGCGGGCGTCGCAGCCCCACGCGGATTCTTGGACAGGCTCCTAGTCCCGCCCCGAGCCGAACCCCCCTCCAGCCCCACGCGGCTTCTCGTCCTTCGTGCGTGCCGAACGATCGGGGCGGGGCCATCGGGTGTGGGCCATTTCTGTAGGTAGCTTCTGCTGCGGATTCTCGTAGCGACAAGCGTCCCGCTTGTCGAACGAATGAAGAGAGCCGCAAGCGGGACGCCCGCGGCTACCTCTGCCGCGGGCCTTCCCCTGTTGTTCCGGGGATTCTCGCATCAGAGACCACCTACAATTCCGGCCCGCACCCGGGGCCATCATTCGGCTTGACACCATGCGGCGCGCTCTGTGATAATAGGAAGAGACAGCCGCCGCAGCCGCGGCCGGCTGAGAAAGGACGCCCGAATGGCCAAGATGCTTATCACGTACCACTCTCGCGGTGGGAACACGAAGAAGATGGCGGAGTTGATCCAGGCCGGCGCTCAGGCCCTGAATGGCCTGGAGGTGGACCTCAAGCCGATCACCTGCGTGACGGCGAACGAGTTGAACGGCTACGATGCTGTGGTGATCGGCTCGCCGACTTACTACGGCCTGCCCGCCTCGGAGGTCAAGAAGCTGCTCGACGAGAGCGTGGCCCTGCACGGCCAGCTCGAGGGCAAGGTGGGCGGGGCCTTCGCGTCGTCGGCGAACGTCGGCGGCGGCAACGAGACCACGATCCTGGCGATCCTCCAGGCCCTGCTCATCCACGGCATGGTCGTGCCCGGGGTGCCCGCGGGCGACCACTATGGGCCGGTGGCCATCGGCTCGCCCGACCGTCGCGCCAGCGCCCAGTGCAGGGAGTATGGCAAGCGCCTGGCCACGCTGACCAAGAGGCTTCATGGCTAGGACCGGCATTCCTCACGCCTCGCTCTGGCGGGCCGCCGCGGCCGCGGCGCTCCTGGCGCTCGCGCCGCTGTTTCCCGGTTGCTCGTGCGTGCCACGGCCCCGCGAGGACGCCCGCTTCCGCGAGGGGATGCGCCTGTTCCTCGTCGGCCAGTACGGGCCGGCGGCGCCGCTGCTGCGCGACTTCGTGCGCGAGCAGCCCTCGAGCCCGCGGGCCGCCGAGGCCCACTACGCGCTGGGCGGCATCGCGCTTCATCAAGGGCAGGCCCACGAGGCCCAGGCGCGCTTCCGCGAGTGCCTGCGCTCGGCGCCCGCCCCGAACCTGGCGGCCGGAGCGGCCGTGGGGCTGGCCCGCTGCCACTTCCAGAGCGGCGCCTACGCCGAATGCCAGGCCGCCTGCCTGGACATCCTGCGAAAGGACCCCGCGACGCCGCGCGCCGACGAGGTGCTCTTCCTGCTCGGCGAGGCCTGCGAGCGGCTGGGCCGGGGCACGGAGGCGCGAGGCTACTTCCGCCGCGTGGCCGACGAGTTCCGCTCCAGCCCCTGGGCCGCGCGGGCCGAGGCCCGCCTCGGCGGCGCGAGCGCGGCGCTGCCGCCGGCGAGCCCCAGCGGCAGCTTCTACGTTCAGGTGGCCGCGCTGAGCTCCTCGGCCAGCGCCGCCGAGCACGCGCGCCTGCTGGCCGAGCGCGGCTACCCGGCCGCCGTCTCCACCGCCCCCTCGCGCTCGGGCGACCTGTTCGTCGTCCGCGCCGGCCCCTATGCCTCGCGGGCCGACGCCGAGCGCGTGGCCGCGAAGCTCAAGGCCGAAGGCTTCGACGTGCTCGTCAAGCCCTGAGGCCGCCCGCGGTTGACTTCGCCCCAGGCGGGCGGTATATTGCTCCGGGCCGGACGAGACGGGGCGGACCTTCGGTCCCCCCTCGAGGAGTCAGTGGCCGTGGTGGTGATGATTGACAACTATGACTCCTTCACCTACAACGTCGTGCAGTGCATCGGCAGCATGGGCGCGGTGGTGGAGGTGTTCCGCAACGACAAGGTCACGCTCGACGAGATCGAGCGGCGGCGGCCCACCCACATCATCATCTCGCCCGGGCCCTGCACGCCGCGCGAGGCGGGCATCTCGAACGACGTGATCCTGCACTTCGCCGGCCGGGTGCCGCTGCTGGGCGTGTGCCTGGGCCACCAGTGCATCGGCCACGCCTTCGGCGGCGACGTGGTGCGCGCCGGCCGCCTGATGCACGGCAAGACCTCGATGATCCACCACGACGGCCAGGGGGTTTTCCAGGGCCTGGCCAACCCCTTCGAGGCCACACGCTACCACTCGCTGGTCGTGCGCGAGGACACGCTGCCCGCGTGCCTGGTCGCCACCGCCCACACCGCGGAGGGCGAACTCATGGGCCTCCGCCACCGCGAGTTCCCGCTCGAGGGCGTGCAGTTCCACCCCGAGTCGTTTCTGACCACCGAGGGGCCGAAGCTGCTGCGGAATTTCCTGGCGATGTGACGCATCCTGGCAGGAGGATCGGATGGCCCACTTCGCGGACCGGCTCGCCGAGGCGGTGGAGGCCAAGGGCAACCCGTGCTGTGTGGGGCTGGACCCGCTGCTGGAGGCCATCCCGGCGCCGCTGCGCGAGGAGGCGGCCGGCGCGCCCCCGCTCACCTGCGAGGCGGCGGCCAACGTGCTCCGGGCCTTCTCCTGCGCCACGATTGACATCGTGGCGCCCAAGGTGCCCGCCGTGAAGGTCCAGGCCGCCTTCTACGAGCGCTTCGGGCCGCCCGGCTACCAGGCTTATGTGGACACGGTGGCCCACGCCAAGCGCCGGGGGCTGATCGTCATCGCTGACGTCAAGCGCGGCGACATCGGGTCCACCTCCGCCGCCTACGCGGAGGCCCACCTGGGCGGCACGACGGTGGACGGCGCGGAGCTCTTCGACCTGGGCGCCGACGCCTGCACGATCAACCCCTACTTCGGCGAGGACGGCATCGAGCCGTTCGTGCGCCAGGCCGTGCGCCGCGACCGCGGGGTGTTCGTGCTCGTGCGCACCACCAACCCCGGCGCCGACCGCATCCAGAACCTCTCGTGCAAGGGCGTGCCCTTCTTCATGCGCATCGGCGCGCTCGTGCACGAGTGGGGCCGCCAGCACGTGGGCCGCTCGGGCTACAGTTGCGTCGGCGCCGTCGTCGCCGGCACGCAGCCCATAGACGCCGAGAAGCTCCGCCGCCTGATGCCCCAGGCCTACTTCCTCGTGCCCGGCTTCGGCGCGCAGGGGGCCGGGCCGGCCGAAGTCGTCCGCGCCTTCGACGCCCGGGGCCGCGGCGCCATCGTGAGCGCGTCGCGCAGCGTGCTCTTCGCCCACTCCCGCGCGCCCTACGACCGCCAGTTCGGGCCCACGCACTGGCGCGAGGCGGTGGCCCTGGCCACCGACGCGATGATCGCCCAGGTGCGCACGGCGATCGGCTAGCCCGACGGGATGCCTGAGACCTCCGATGCGAGCCCCGCGCCCTGCTCTCCTCCTTGCGGCCTCGCTGATGTCCGCGATCGCCTCCGCGGCCGCGCCGCCGCCCCGCGAGCCCCAGGCCCCCTACACCCGGGCCATGGACACCATCGAGATCACTGCGCCCGAGGCGCCCGTGACGCTGGCCGGCACCGTGCTCGGCACGGTGAAGAGGGGCCAGTGGTTCGGCGTGCGCGAGCGCAAGGAGGACCTGCTGGCCATCCAGTTCTTCGGCGGCCGCAACCTGCGCCAGGGCTGGGTGCGCGCCGCCGACGCCCGCGTGCTGGCCGACGGCGATGTGGACCTGGCCGCCCAAGCCCTGGAGCTGGCGCGCGAGTTCGACCCCGCGGTGGACGTGAAGGCCCTGCGCGCCGAGGTGGACGCCCTGGCGGCCCGCGTGGCCCGGGCCGCGGCCGAGGGCGCCGCGCCGCGCGACAAGGCCCTCCGCATCAGCCTCCAGCTCTTCGGCACCGAGGGCTTCCGCTACGACGTGACGCCCCGCACCCTCGACCGCGTGCTCCGCGAGCGCCGCGGCAACTGCCTCGGCCTCTCGCTCCTCTACCTGTGCGCCGCCGAGAAGCTCGGCATGGCCTTCCACATGCTCCCCTTCCCCGGCCACGCCCTCATCCGCTACGACGACGGCCAGGAGCAGTTCAACGTCGAGCCCAGCATGGGCGGCATGGTCTTCCGCGACGAGGCCTACATGCTGCGCCGCTACGGCCAGCCGCAGGGCATCGGCTGGACCCTCCTCTCGAAGCCCCAGACGATGACCATGCTGCTCGCCGACGTGGGCGGCATGCTCGGCGACCACAAGCGCACGGCCGAGGCCACCCGCTGCTTCACGCGCGCCATCGAGGTCAACCCCCGCTACGAAGGCGCCTACTACAACTGGGGCACCGCGCTCGCCGCCCAGGGCCAGCACGCCCTCGCCTGCGACAAGTTCGCCCGAGCCACCCAGCTCCGCCCCGGGTTTCTGGACGCCTACAACAACTGGGGCACCTCGCTCGTCCAGCTCGGCGAGCTGCGCTGGGCCTGCGACAAGTTCGCCGCCGCGGCCCGGCTCGACCCCACGTCGCCCACGCCCCTCTACAACTGGGGCATGACTCTGCTCCGCCTCGGCCAACGCGACGAGGCCATCGCCAAACTCGCCCAGGCCATCGAGCTCCAGCCCAGCCTCAAGAAGCTCGTGGACGACGCCCTGGCCCAGTAACCCGGAGACCGCGCCGATGGTCCTGCACGTCCCGCTCGCCGCGCTCCTGTGCCTCGCCGCGCCCGAACCCGCCAAGCCCAAGGAGGCCCCCGTGACCCGCATCCAGCTCCTGCCGCCCGGCCCCGGCAACCCCCGCAACTCCGAGGGCGACTTCGTCCAGCTCCAGGACGGCCGCCTGCTCTTCGTCTACACCCGTTTCACCGGCGGCGGGGCCGACAACGCCGCCGCGGTCCTCGCCAGCCGCGTCTCCGCCGACGGCGGCCTCACCTGGTCGAGGGACGACGTGCTCGTCGTGCCCAACGAGGGCAGGGAAAACGTGATGAGCGTCTCGCTCCTCCGCCTCAAGTCCGGCCCGATCGCGCTCTTCTACCTGCGCAAGAACGGCTGGGACGACTGCCGCCCCTACCTCCGCCTCTCCACCGACGAGGCGAAGACCTGGAGCGAACCACGCCTGTGCATCGAGCCGGGCGGCTACTACGTGGTGAACAACGACCGCGTGGTGCAACTCCGCAGCGGTCGGCTCATCATCCCCGCCTCGCAGCACAACCAGCCCGGCGGCAAATACTCCTCGCACGGCACCATGGTGTGCTACCTCTCCGACGACGAGGGCCAGACCTGGCGCCCCAGCACCAGCCGGCTCACAGGGGAGACCGACAAGGGCCGCGTGATGCTCCAGGAGCCCGGCGTCATCGAGCTCAGGGACGGCCGCCTGCTGATGTTCATGCGCACCAACGCCGGCTGCCAGTTCCGCTCGTTCTCGAAGGACGGCGGCGACACCTGGTCGCCGGCCGAACCGTCCAACCTCATCTCGCCGCTCTCGCCCGCCTCCATCGAGCGCATCCCCAAGACCGGCGACCTGCTCGCCGTGTGGAACAACCACGAGAAGATAGACGCGGCCCGCCGCGGCAAGCGCACGCCCTTCAACGCCGCCATCTCGCGCGACGAGGGCCAGACCTGGGAGCACGTGAAGACCCTCGAGGACGACCCCGGCGGCTGGTACTGCTACACCGCCATCGAGTTCGTGGGCGACCGCGTGGTCCTCGGCCACTGCGCCGGCCAGCAGAAGACCGGCGGACTCAACCTCACGCAGATCACGCTTTTCCCCGTGGATTGGCTCTACGAATGACACACGCGGCACGACCGAAGGCCTGGCTCGCCTGGAGCAGCGGCAAGGACGCTGCCTGGGCGCTGCACGCTGTGGGCGGGACGTCCTCATCCCGCGTGTCGCGGCGTGGGGACACGCCGCCCACAATGACGGAGGAGATCGAGGTCATCGGCCTCCTCACCACGATCACTGCGCCGTACGACCGCGTGTCCATGCACGGCGTGCGACGCGAACTCGTCGAGGCCCAGGCTCGCGCAGCCGGGCTGCCGCTGCACAAGGTGCTCATCCCCGCGCCCTGCTCCAACGAGACCTACGAGGCCGCCATGGCCGAGGCGATGGCGACCGCGAAGTCGCTCGGCGTGAGCCGCATGGTCTTCGGCGACTTGTTTCTGGAGGATGTGCGCCGCTACCGCGAGGAGAAGCTCGCCCCCACGGGCATCCAGCCCGTCTTCCCCCTCTGGGGCCTCGACACGCGCGCTCTCGCCCGCGAGATGATCGCAGCGGGCCTTCGCGCCTACGTCACCTGCCTCGACCCGCGCAAGCTGCCCCGCGAGCTGGCCGGGCGGCCCTTCGACCAGGCATTCCTCGACGCCCTGCCCGACGGCGTGGACCCCTGTGCCGAGCGGGGCGAGTTCCACACCTTCGCCTGCGCCGGCCCCATGTTCGCTCAGCCTATTCCCGTGCGCGTCGGCGAAACCGTCGAGCGCGAGGGCTTCGTCTTCGCCGACCTGATCCACGGTGCCAGCGAATCGTGAGGGCGCAAGTGTCCCGCGCGAGATCACAGGTCTTCGGGGCGCAACCCCGTTCGCCTGGCAATCCGCGCGAGCATGCGAGGGCCGATCTCCTCGCGGTCATGGAAGGCGAAAACGAGGTCAGGCCATCCCGGACGGGATAGCACCTGAAGTGAACCCCCAGCCCTGCGCTTGACTGCCCAGCCAATGCGTAGCAAGGCCCGTAACACGTCTCGCGCTTTGCACGATGGCCAATCGCTCACGCGGGTACCGCGAACAGCTCATCCAGCTCAGGAATAGGCTCACCCTGCTCAAGGCGATCGGCGATGACGCGCAGTGCCAGAGCTTCCACCCTGGCGATGGCGTCCTCGCGGGTCTGACCGTAGGCCAGCGCCCCCGGCAGCTCAGGCACCTCCGCGATCCAGCGCCCGTCTTCTTCCCGTTCCACCTCGATCCGCATGTATCTCACCTCCACAACGGAATATGCCGCATCGCCACCCCGAGCGCAAGCGCGTGGCCTCGGTAGGCGCGGCGTTCGCGCGACGCCGACGCGCTCCATTGGCCGGCCGCGCGACCGCCTTGCGGCGGAGCCACGCGCCACAGGACGATCCCGCAGCCGCAAAGGGCGGCGGCGAGGGCCAGGGGAATGGAGTGGACCCGAACACGGCCCGCCATGTTCGTGCTCTTTTCCTGCGCTTGTTGGCGCCTACTCGCCGAACGCAGGCACGAGGTCGGCGTGGGCCGCGAGGCAGGCGTTCACGGCCTCCATGCCGGCCCGCTTGTCGAGAATCGTGGGATCGAGTTCCACGGCCTCACGCAGCAGCGTGCGGCTGCGCGCTGTCGCGGCACGCACGATGGCGTCGGTGACGCGCGCCGTGCGCTCGCAATACGGCAGCACGCTCGCGGGCAGCTCGACGGCCTGCGGCACGGGGCCGCTCGGGGTCGCTTCGGCAGGCGTCTCGACGAAGACGCCCCGCGGCAGATTGGGGACCTGACCGCGGTTGATCAGGTTGAGCGCGTGGAAGCGGCACGGACGGCCGAAGGCCATCGCGGCCACGAGGTCCATCGGACGCTCCCAGGCGGGGTGCTCGAAGAGCGGGTCGCAGGCGCAGCGGCCGTCGGCCACGTTGCGCAGCAGGGCGAGGCGCGCCTCGCGTTCCTCGGCGGTGCCGTGGTGCAGCGATTGGCCGCGCGGCGCCGGGCCGAGGGGCTCGAGGAAGTCTCGGATGTGGTTGTCGCCCGACATGGGCAGGAACCCCGTCTCGCGGGCGAGGACGAACGAGCGCGAAGGGTTGTCGCTCGCGGCGATGCGTCGCCGGAGTTCGGGCACCAGGTCAGCGCCCGTGGCCTTGTCGCGCAGGCTGAGGAGCCAACTGAAGTGGTTCACGCCCGCCATCGTCACGTTCCAGGCGACCTCGGCGCGCGTGGGCGGCCACGGCAGATGCTCGCCGTGCAGCAGGTGCCACACGCCGCTGAGGCCGCCCACGGCCACCGAGCAGAAGCCGGCCGTTCGCACGCCGCGCTCGTGCGCCGCCTGGCACACGCGCGGCAAAGGGTTGGCGCTGTTGAGCAGCCAGGCGTTGGGGCAGCGGCGCTTCATTGCATCGGCGAGGCCGCTGATGAGGGCGATCTGGCGGAGCGAGTAGCTGATGCCGGCCACGCCGCCGAACTCGGTGACCCAGTGGCCGGGATACAGGCGAGCGACGATCTCGCAGTCCATATCAAGCCGGCGTCGCAGCTCTGCCGCGGCGGCGCAGAGTACGAAGTCGGCGCCGTCGAGCGCCGCGTCGCGGTCCGTGTGCACGGTCACGCGACTCTTGAGGCCGAACTCGCGGACCAGGCGCTGGCCGACCCTGCCCATGAGGCCGACCATTTCGGGGTGGACGTCCATCAGCGCCAGCTCGAGCCCGTCGAGCCGGTTCTCGACGAAGGCCTGCTTGAGAATGCTGGCGCCGAAGACGTAGGAGCCTGCGCCGATCACGGCGACTTTGACATCTGGCATGGTTTCTGTCGGGCGCCCTTTGCTGGTTGCAGGGGAGACGGACGCCGAGGATCGTACCGCGCAGGGGGCAGGGCGTCAAGCGCCCGCATGCGAATCCCCCGCCGGGGCGTTCCCGGCGGGGGATTCGGGGCGGGGAAATCCGGGGGCAGGGCTTACCCGCCTAGAACTCGGTAGCCTTGGGGGCGTCGGCCTTCGGGGGCGGGCCGCCGGGCTGGACGACGGGCGCCACTTGCTGCCACCACCCGGCGCGCAGGGCCTTGGCCTTCTCGGCGCCGACGATCTCTGTGAGCTTCTTCTCGCAAGCGTCGTCGGCCTCGGCCACCTTCTTGTTGTAGACGTCGAGCGCGGCGGCGCCGGCCTGGTAGGCTTTCTTCTGCTCTTCGTTGAGCAGCATCACCATGCCTTCGGCGGCCTGGGTTTCGACCTGCTCGCGCACCTTGCGCATGGCCTCGCCGAACTTCTGGCGGGCCTCGGCGTCGCCCCAGTTCTGCGGGCGCGCGACGTCGCGCATCTTGTCGCGCATGCCGGCCCACGCGTCGCGCTGCACGCCGTCCATCGCGGCGCGCTGGTCCTCGGTCACGTTGATGCAGGTGCGCACGATGTCGGTCTTGCTGTTGGGCAGGTTGTAGATGGACATGCGGCCGGTGACGCCCTGGGCCTCGCGGGTCTTGAGGAGGACGGCGCGGAACTCCTTCTGGGCCGCCTCGTGGGCCTCGTCGCGCGCGGCGAGCGCGGCGAGCACCTGCTCGTACTTGGCCTTCTGGTCGGCGGGCAGGGCCTCGACGAGGAGGGCGGCGTACTTCTTGTCGAGGGTCCTGGCCAGCTCCACCAGGGCCTCGCGCTCGTCCAGGCTCCGTTGCTCGTCGAGCTTGGCCACGGCGGCCTGCTGCTCGGGGGTGAGGTCGAAGTAACGGCGCAGGGCGTCGAAGGCGTTGCCGTGGGGGCGGCCGCCAAAGAAGTCGCTGCCCCTCAGGGCGTCCCAGCGCCCGCGGTCCGGCGCGCCGCCGCGCTCGCCGTCCCGGCGGCCGGGCGGGCCGCCGGCGAGAACGGCCTGCGCGCCCAGGGCCAGCGCCAGGCTCCACCACATTAGCTTCCTCACGACTCACGCTCCTTTCGATGGGGCCGGGCAACGCCCGGCCTGGGGATGGTGATGGGGCCGCCAGTCAGTTCAAGGCCGCCATGAGCACCAGGAAGCGCTCGAGGGAGTGATCGGCCTCCTCGCGGACCTGCTCCAGGCGCCGCAACTCCGCCGCCGCGGCGTCGAGCTCGAAGAACTCGGGATGGTTGGCCTCGAGGCGGCTCAAGGTGGCGGCGTGCGCGTGGAGCAGGCGTTCGACGAACTCGACGCGCTGGCTCAGGTGGGGCAGCCCTTCCTGCACCGCGGGCGAACGAAGCTCAAGGAGCCGGCGGGCGTACTCGTCGCGCAGGCGGGCGTAGCGCGCCCGCTTCTCGACCAGGGCCTCGCCGAGTGCCGCGCGGAGCGCGCGCGCCCGCTCTTCCACGACGCGCGCGGTGCCGGCCGATACGCCGCCCGCGATGATGGCCGAATCGCCTTCGGCCAGGGTGAGCTTCTGTGCGCCGAGGTCGAGGTCCAGGTGCCCGCTGAAGACATGGATGCGGATGCTCTCGGGCCAGTGGGCCAGCGCGCCCTCGGGGAAGGCCATGCCGGCGGCGAGCCGGTTGGCGGGGAAGCCCGCGCTGTAAAACTCGCAGCCTCTTGTTCTTGCGATGGCGCCGCCCAGTTCGGGCGCGAGCTCGATCGCCAGTTCCCTGCCGCGCCCGCCCACCTGCCCGATCAGGCTGCCGGCCAGCAGACTCAGGCCGGTCCCCTCGCCCGTGGGGCCGGGCATTCCCGTGAACTGGCTGCCGCTGGCCACCAGGAGCAGGGAGTCGGGGGCGAGGCCAACGGCGGCCGGCTCGGCCGCCACGTAGGGCCGGCCCTGCACCAGCCGCCGAGCGGGAAGCCCGTAGCCATCGAGCAGTTCGCCGGCCAGCAGCCCGCCGGGAATGGATGCTGCCTCGCGGCGGGCCGAGACCGGTTCAACCGACGGGGAGATCTGTGTGCGGTGGGGACGAAGCAGAGCCACAGTGAGGCACGCCGCCGCCGCCGCTGCGGCAGCGCCCGCCGCAAGCCACCGCCGCCACGACACTTGCGTGCGCGCACGGGCCAGTATGCTCTGGGCGAAGGCGGGCGAGGGCTCGGCCCAGGCGAACGCCGAACGCAGCGCCTCATCCACTCGGCGCACCTCGGCCAGCGCCGTGCGGCAGGCGGAGCACGACGCCAAGTGGGCCTCGACAGCCTCGCGGGCCTCCTCGGTGAGGGCGCCGAGCTCCAAAGCGTCCAGTTGATCCACAACTTCTTTGCAGGTCATTGCTTGTGCCGATCCTCACTCAGCATCTTGCGGAGCATTTGCCGTGCGCGCGTCAGCCGAGATGTCACGGACCCGGTCTGGAGCCCCAGGAGCCGCGCAATCTCCTCGCACGAGCAGCCCTGGGAGTAGTGCAGGTGGATCACCTGCTGATAGCCCTCGGGCAGCGTGGCGACGGCGTCGAGCACCTCGGGGTGCGGCTCACGGCGGTCTGCAACAGCGGCGTCGAGCAGGCTCGTGGGGTGCCGCGCGCGCTTCGAGGCGCGCCGGCGGGCCACGTTGAGCACGGTCTTGAGGAGCCAGGAGACAAATGCCTCCGGCTGCCTGAGCTGACCCAGCGAGCGGAAGGCCCGCAGAAACGCGTCTTGAGCCGCATCCTCGGCCTCGGCTCGATCGTGCAGGACGGCGTAGGCGCGGGCGATCACAAGGCCCTGATAGCGCTCGACGAGCGCGGCAAAGGCCCGCCGGTCGCCGGCTCTGGCCCGTTCGGCAAGCTGGCCGTCCTCCGGAGCCAAGGGGTCGCCTGCCGACCGGCTTTCCATCCGTTACTCCCACTTATCATTGTAGACACGAGGCGGCTGGCGATTGCTGCGAGTGCCTGTAGTATACCGGAAGAGGCCCGCGCGCTGTAGCGCGGCTTCGCGCCACGGCATCGTCGGCGGCCTCGCCACCTCCATTCGCCTGTGTGTTTTCGCACACTGTGCGGCGAAGGCCCGTGTTCCGGCGCCCTTTCTGCTCGAACGGCAGGCCATACAAGTGCTTCCTGATGCGGCTGTTATGGCTTGCGAAGCTCGAGCGATGACGCCGGCATGGCTCTTGCAGCCGCGGGTTGGTGTATAATAAAGGATAGAGCGGGGGGCACGGCAACAGCGGCGGCAGTTCCTCCCCCTGCCGCCGTTAAGTCCCTCTGACCCCCGCTCGCGCGTTGGCGCAGTAGAGCCGGGGGGAGAGGGCACGGGACGACGCAACTGGCTCCGCCAGAGGTGCCCCATGCCCCAAAGGCTGCTGCTCGTCGTAGCTGAGCCGACGGTTCTGAAGCATCTGCGACGCCTGTTCGCGCGCCAAGGGTATATGTGCGAGTGCGTCTCGACCTTGGCGGAGGCCCTGGACGCGTTGCGTCGGGACTCGTGTCCGGTGGCGGTGGTGGACCTGGATCTGCTGGGCAGCGAGCCTGCGGGGACGGCTCGCCAGTTGCGCGAGACAAGCCCCACCACGCGCCTCCTTGTGCTCGACAGCCTCGCCGAGCACCGTGCCGGCCCCGAACGCGACCGGCTCTTCGACGCCGTCATCCCCAAGCCGTTCATCGCCGAGCCGTTGCTCAGCGCCCTCGCCTGCCCAACGTAAGCCTCGTCTCTCCTGCGGCCGGGTCGGCGCTTGCTTTTTGGCCCGGCTTTGCTAGAATGGCCGCGTCGTGGCCAGGGCAGGCGAGCCGAGAGCACGAGCACGATGGACCTCAACCGAGACCAGATAGACTATGTGGCGCATCTCTCGCGCCTCGCGCTCAGCGAGGCCGAGCGCCAGCTCTTCGGCTCTCAGCTCGCCAGCGTGCTGGCCTACTTCGAGAAGCTCGCCGAGCTGGACACCTCGGACGTGGCGCCGACGGCGCACGTCATGGGCCTGCGCAACGTCTTCCGCGACGACGTGGAGCGCCCCTCGGCCCCTCGCGAGGCGATGCTGGCGAATGCCCCCGCGCAGGCCTGCGGCTGTTATGTGGTGCCCAAGATCCTCGATTGAGCGCCAGCGGGGCAGGCCCGCGCCCGTCACAGGAGAATCTCGCCGTGCCCAAGCCGCCCATCGTGGACCCCGCCTCGATTGACACGAGCCGCATCCAGTACGACATCGAGGCGATCCGCAAGTGCAACCGCCAGCGCTTCGAGATGGAGCAGCTCACGGCCATCGTGCACGTGGACACCGAGAAGCGCCTCATCATCGCCTACAAGGACGTCTCGGACCAGGAGTTCTGGGTCCGCGGCCACATTCCCGGCCGTCCGCTCATGCCCGGCGTGGTGATGTGCGAGGCGGTCGCCCAGGCCGCCAGCTTCCTCATCGCCCAGTGCGTGAAGGACCTCAAGGACTTCGTCGGCTTCGGCGGGATGGACGAGGTGCGTTTCCGCGGCGAGGTGAAGCCGGGCGACCGCTTCATCGTCGTGGGCCAGATCGAGAGCCTGCGCCGCGCCTATGCCGTCATGCAGGCCCAGGCCTTCGTCGGCACCAGAATGGTCTTCGAGGGAAAGATCATCGGCGTCCCCATGTAGGACTGCGGGTCGGCAGTCCGCGATTCGCCCCGGAATGCCATGACGGGTCAACAGCGCTTCCTCAAAGCCCTCCGCCGCCAGCAGCCCGACCGCGTGCCGGTGTGGGAACTCATCGTCAACGAGCCGATCATCCGCGCCCTCCACGGGCCGGGCGTCTCGTACCACGACTTCTGCGACCGCGAGGACCTCGACGGCGTCACCACCTTCGAGAACCAGCGCGTCACCCGCCTCGACCCGCACACCGTGCGCGACGAGTGGGGCATCCTCTGGCGCACCGACGAGGCCACCGGCATCCCCTACCGGGTGGACGGCCCGATCAAGTCGCCCGCCGACCTCGACGCCTATCGCGCGCCCGACCCCGACGCCGACCACCGCCTGCTCACCCTGGCCGAGGCCGTGCGCCGCTTCCAGGGCCGCCGCGCCATCGTCTTCCTCAGCCACGACGCCTTCGAGTTCTCCTGCTACCTCTACGGCATGGACCGCCTGCTCATGGCCTACGTGGCCGAGCCCCAGGTGGCCCACCGCCTCGCCCGCATCGTCACCGACTACAAGAAGCGCGTGTGCGAACGCGCCGCCGCGCTCGGCGCCGACGTGCTGCTCACGGGCGACGACTACGCCAACCGCAAGGCCCCCCTCATGTCGCCCGCCCACTTCCGCGAGTTCTGCCTGCCCTATCTCCAGGAGATGGTGGACACCGCGCACCGCCTGCGCAAGCCCTTCATCAAGCACACCGACGGCAACCTGTGGCCGATCCTCGACGACCTGGTGGGCGCGGGCATTGACGCGCTCGACCCCATCGAGCCGATCGCGGGGATGGACATCGGCGAGGTGAAGGCCCGGTACGGCCGCCGCATCGCCCTGTGCGGCAACGTAGACTGCGGCGAGCTGCTCTCGCGCGGCACGCCCGACGACGTGGTCGAGGCCGTCAAAGAGACCATCGCCAAGGCCAGCCCGGGCGGCGGCCACATCCTCGCCTCGTCCAACAGCATCCACCCCGCCGTCCGCCCCGCCAACTACCGGGCCATGCTCGCCGCCGCGCGCCGCTTCGGCCAATACCCGCTCGACCGACGCCTCGTCGCCGAGTACCGCGGCCGCCGCTACATCGAACGCTTCTTGGGCTGACGGCCGGGCCGCGGGCGCGGCGCCGCAAGACCCGCCGCCGGCCCCTGCGCGCCGGCGGCCTTGCCGGGGAGACCTGGGGATGTGTGCCGAGGACCAAGCCCAACGGCTCCTGGAAAGCCAGGCCGACCTCCTGGGCGAGCAGGTGCTCGCCGGCGGCGGCGACCCGTCGCTCGCCGCCTGCGCGGCCCAGTTGCCGGAGCTCGTGGGCTACACCTTCCTCGGCAACGAGCTGTCGAGCCGCATCCTCTACGTCGAGCCCGACGGCCGGCTCGGCGTCACCGCCGGCGAGTTCGGCCCCGTGCAATTCGACTCCGCGCTCTTCGACCCGCGCGAGCTCCTGCCGCCCGCGACGTGCGACCGCGCCAAACGGCGCCTGTACGGCGGCTACCTGCCGGCCATTGACTACTCGTTCTTCGACAGCGCCCAGTCGCTGGCCTGGCAGGAGATCGCCTTCGTGCGCCCGACGAGGCCCGACCTCCTGGTCTTCCTGCGCATCGTGAGAGCCGGCGGGCGCGAGGCCGTGTTGCGCCTCCAGATCGGCGAGCGCGGCAAGATCCCCGTCTCCAGCGAGCGCTTCGAGGACTATCTGCGCGAGCTCGGCGCCCACTGGACGCGGGCCCTCGGCTCCGCCCTGCGCCTCGAGGGGCCCGAGGCCGCCGTGTCCAACGCCTGCCTCGCCTCGCTCGTGCGGGCCTTCATCACCCACGACGGCCCGCGCGCCCGCTACGGCGTGGGCCTCTACCGCGAGCCACGCCACGACGCCTTCCCCCCCGCCACCCTGAGCACCGTGAACGCCTGCGTGGAGTGGAACCTGCTGGCCCGCGCCCGCGCCCATCTCGACGACTACCTCGATCGCCTCGTGCGGCCCGACGGCACCTTCGACTACTACGCCCCCGCCGTCTCCGAGTACGGCCAGATGCTCGACGCCATCGCCCGCTACGCGCGGCGCAGCCGCGACCACGCCTGGCTCCGCGAGCGCGTGCCCGTCGTCGAGCGCATCGCCGGCCACCTGCTGGCCCTGCGCCGCGCCGCGCAGGAGAAGTGGCCCCGCGACGACCCCCGCCACGGCCTGCTCTTCGGCCCGGCCGAGGCCGACACCGCCGCCGAGCCCGACTACTACTACTCCGGCAGCGGCTGGGCCTGGCGCGGCTGGCTCGAAACCGCGCGCGCCTACGCCGCGCTGGGCGACGACACCCTGAGCCGCCGCGCCGCCGAGCTCACGGCCGAGTGCCACGCCCTCCACGCCGACCTCGAGGCCAGCCTGCGCGCCTGCGTCGTGCCCATCACCGCGCCCCCGTTCGTGCCCCCCGTGGCCGGCCGCGGCGGCTTCTTCCACTCGATGACCGCCGACCGCTTCGCCTCCTACACCAACTACCGCTACTGGCCCGAGATGCTCTCGGCCGGCTTCCTGCGCCCCGAATGGCACGACGCCCTCATCGCCTACCGCGCCGCCCACGGCGGCGAACTGCTCGGCACCACCCGCTTCCTCGACCGCCTGGACGACTGGCCCTACGCGGGCTACGCCTACGGCCTGCTGCTGCGCGACCGCGTGCGCCACTTCCTCCTCGGCTACTACGGCGACCTCGCCGTGCACCGCACCCCCGGCACCTACACCGCCTACGAGCAGGTGGCCATCCGCGGCGCCCCCACCCGCCGGCCTGCCGCCGACTACTGCGTCCCGGCCCAGCTCGTCACCCCGCTGATGACGCGCTGGATGCTCGCCTTCGAGGAGCCCGACGCCGACCTGCTCTGGCTCGGCCGCGCCCTGCCCCGCGCCTGGCTGGCCGCAGGCCAGCGAATCAGCGTCGAGCGCGCCACCACGCGTTGGGGCCTTGCCGGCTTCGAACTCGAGGCGAAGAGCGGCGGCCTCGTCGCCGCCCGCGTGCACCTGCCCGACCAGGGCCGGCCCGCCGAACTGCGCCTGCGCCTGCGCCGCCCGGGCGCCCCCCCGCTCCAGAGCGTCACCGTCAACGGCCGCCCGCATGCCGACTTCGACCCGCAGGGCGAATTCATCCGCATCCGCCGCCCCGAGGGCCGCACGCTCGAGATCACCGCCCAATAGCGCGCTTGCACGCCACGCCCGTTTCCTGTACCATTTCCCCCCAATCATCGGGCCCTTATAGGAGGCAAACGCCATGCCCAAGAAGGTCGAAGGGAAAGTCCGTGTCGCCATCATCGGCTCGGGCGGCATCGCCGGCGCCCACTGCGCCGGCATGCTCAAGCACAAGGACAAGGTCGAGTGCGTCGCCCTGTGCGACATCTCGGAGAAAAACCTCAAGGCGCGCAACGACCAGCTCGGCGGCGAGCGCCCCTGGTTCACCGACTGGCGCAAGATGCTCAAGGACCTGGCCGACGGCCTCGACGCCGTGATCATCTGCCTGCCCCACCACCTGCACGCCAAGGCCATCGTAGACTCCGCCGCCGCCGGCAAGCACATCCTGTGCGAGAAGCCGATGTGCATGAGCCTCAAGGAAGCCGACACCATCGCCGCCGCCGTCCAGAAAGCCGGCATCACCTACATGTCCGCCCACAACCAGCTCTTCCTGCCCGCCGTGCAGGAGGCCAAGAAGCTGCTCGACGCCGGCGCCATCGGCGCCATCCGCTGGATCCGGTCGCAGGACTGCTTCCTGGCCGGCGTGCAGTGGTTCCCCGGCACCTGGCGCGCCAGCCTGAAGACCCAGGGCGGCGGCGAACTGATTGACACGGGCTATCATCCCACCTATCGCCTGCTCTATCTCGGCGGCTCGAAGGCCGTGGGCGTGCGCGGCAGCATGGGCCGCTTCGTGCAGCAGATCGAAGGCGAAGACACCGCGAGCGTCCAGGTGCGCTTCGCCAGCGGCGCGCTCGGCGAAATCCTCACCTCGTGGGCCTTCCCCAACCCCTACGGCACCCACCAGATCCACGTCGTGGGCGAGAAGGGCCAGCTCTTCGGCTCGGGCAACGACCTGTTCCTGCTGCCCGACGGCTTCCGCGAGCCGGCCAAGATGGTGCTCAGCGGCGGCGACACCTTCGCCGACCAGATCGCCCACTTCGCCACCTGCCTCCAGAACGGCACCCGCCCGCTCCACTCGGTGGAGGAGGGCCGCGCCGTGCTCGAGATCATCCTGGCCGCCTCCAAGGACGCCCAGGGCTGGCAGGCCCTCGTCGCGAAGAAGTGACCCGTCGCGTCGGTTCCGTGGGCGGGACCTCTGCGTCCCGCCTCGGCAGATTCGCGGGACGCGGAAGCCCAGCCCGCACGAAGCAGGGCGGGCAGGCGATGACACGCTCGTCGCCTGCCCGCGTCCATGCGCGGGCCCCCGCCAGGCCCCTTGCATTCCTGCCGCCGCGCGCTATGGTATCTGAGCCGAACCAGGGTCTGTACGGGAATCCACACGGGACTGCGTCGCCGCGCCTTGCATCCGCCCCGCTGACGCCGGCAACGCAGCCCGCGTGGATTTCCGCACAGACCCCAGAGTCATGCCCAGGAGGCGAACCATGCGAACGAGCCGGCGGCGGTTCCTGGCCTCGGCCACGGCTCTGGCCGCATTCCCCGGATGCTACTGGAGCGGGACCATGAAGAGGCGACCGATTGTGCCCTGGCTGTCGGAAGTGCAGGCGGCCCCCGCCGACTTGCCGGCGGATACACCCCGGCTGGCGCCGCTGCTGGTGGATGCACACGGGCGCCCCATCACCACGCTCGGGGCCTGGCGCACGCGACGGGCTGAGCTGCGCCAGGCCTGGCTCGACTTCCTCGGCACGGTGCGGGCCGAGCGCGCACGCCCCAAGCTCGAGGTGCTGGAGGAGGACCGCCCCGAGGGCTGCATCCGCCAGCTCGTGCGCTACGAGAGCGAGCCGGGAATCCCCGTCGAGGCCTACCTGCTCAAGCCCGCCAGGCAGACCGGCCCGCGGCCCGGCATCGTCGCCCTCCATTCCACCACCAACGCCACGATCCGCCAGACGGCCGGCCTCACCGACACGCCCGAAAAGGCGTTCGGCCTCGGCCTCGCGCAGCGCGGCTTCGTGGCCTTCTGCCCCAAGTGCTTCCTGTGGGTGGGCGAGGGCGACTACCTCGCCCGCGTGGCCGCCTTCCACCAGCGCCACCCCGGCGCCAAGGGCATGGCCAAGATGCTCTTCGACGCCGCGCGCGCCCTGGACGTGCTCGAGACCCTGCCCGAGGTGGACGCCGCGCGCCTGGGCGCCGTGGGCCACTCGCTGGGCGGCAAGGAGGCGCTCTACCTCGCCGCCTTCGACGAGCGGGTCAAAGCCGCCGTCTCCAGCGAGGGCGGCATCGGCATCTCCTTCTCGAACTGGGACGCCCCCTGGTACCTCGGCCAGGAGGTGCGCGACCCGGGCTTCGCGCGCAGCCACCACGAACTGGTCGGCCTGATCGCGCCGCGGGCCTTCCTGCTCCTGGGCGGCGACGACGCCGATGGGACGCGGAGCTGGCCCTACATCGAGGCGGCGCTGCCCGTCTACCGCCTCTACGGCGGCCCCGCCCGGGTCGGCCTGTTCAATCACCGCAAGGGGCACAGCGTGCCACCCGAGGCCGAGGAGCGCGTCCGCGAGTGGTTCGCTGCGTGCCTGTAGCGGCGGGTTGCGGGCTCACCAGGGCCTGGCGATCGTGACCTGCCGACCGCCGGGAGCGCGGAACCGGTGCCGCGGCGCCGGCGAAACCACGCCATAACCGCCTATGTTGCAACACCTTACGCCCTCCCGCATTCCCCCCTTGCATACTTGCTCATCGCCCGGGTGAGCGAGTATGGCCGGAACCGCGAGAATCGCCAATCCTCGCCCTTCTGGCCTTGCTGTATCACTTTCCCCCTCACAGGGTTGATACAACATGGGCACGCTGCGCCCCCCAAGCACCCGGCTGCGCCCTCCCGAGGAACCACCAGGCCCGCCGAGCCAAGATCGCCAGACCATGAAGAACCGCGCTGTACCTCTCAAGTACCTGCTATATATACGCTTACAGCGAGCCATCCGTCTGGGGCAATGCGCACGGATTGACCGACCGGTCGCTTGACATCACTAATTTGCTGGGCTATACTATCCCGGAACTGTATTAGAAGCCGGTCCGTACTTTGGCCCGACTTTGGCGGGGCGGTGCCATGGGACGCGGGGCGGTTGCAGCAGCGGTATCCCTCCTGTTGGCGTGCGGCTCGCGCGCCGATGTTCTCCAACTCGCCGACCAGGGGCGCCTCCATGGCTCGCTCGAGGAACTCCTCGTGCGTGTGGACGGGGTTCCGCGCGCCTATGCCCGGTCAGTTCTCAAGTCCGCGGCGCTGTCGCGCGAGGGCGACGGCGTCGAGCTGGCCGACGGCTCCACGGTGCGCGGGGCGGTCATCTCGGTGACCTTCCGCTGCGCCGGCAAGCTCTATGCCATTGCCAGGTCGAAGGTTAGAGCGGTGACACTGGATGGGGTTCCCATCGCCCCAGAGGCGGCGCCCGCGGCGGCACCCCCCGAGAACCCAACGCCCCGAGCGCGTCCCCTCACCCCCGACGAGGTGGAGGCCAAGAAACGCTCCCTCGCCCGCAACGAGGCCCTCTGCCAGCAGTTCCGGGCCAAGGCCCGCGAGGCCGGGGGCCGGGCCGGGCTGGTGCTGGCCATGGCCGAGCAGATCCGGCTCGAGGTGCAGGCGGGCCGCTTCCTCACCGACGGCCAGATGTTCCAGCGCTACGAGGCGGCCCTCGCGGGCAAGCCGTTCCGCGAGCCAACCGCCACCCAACTCCGTCCGCTCGCCGCGGGCGTGAAGATCAGGCAGGGAGCGGACAGGGATACCCCGGAACTGGTGGTCGAGCCGTTCCCCGAGATGAAGTACTGACCTGAGGAGCAGCAGACTCTTCAGGCTGGCGGTTCTCGGCACGCGGAGGGTCAGGAGGCGCACACATGAGAGCGCTGTGGGCGGCGGTGCTGATGGTGGGGCTGGCGTCGCTGGCGCGGGCCGAGGGCCCGCGCGAGTACAAGCAGGGCCTCGTCGCGCACTACTACCAGGACCCCCAGTTCTGGGGCGGCAACTGGCCCGACGGCGTGAGCGTGCCGAAGGTGAATCCGGCCGACTGGACGTTCACGACCTACGCCTACAGCCGCGTGGAGCCGCTCATCAACCACCTGTTCATCCGCAACGGCTGGTTCAGCATCCGGTGGGTCGGCTACATCAACATCGAGCCCGGCGCCTCGGGCGAACACAAGGCCTCGGACCCTGTGAACGTGGGCTTCGAGCTGTGGGCCGACGACGGCGCGCGGCTCTTCATTGATGGCCAGAAGCTCATTGACGACTGGCGCGCCCGCTGGGAGAAGACGCCCCAGTCGCGCCGCAAGGCCGCCGCGACCCTCACCCCCGGCTACCACCGCATCGTCATCGAGTACTTCCAGGGCCAGAGCCTGGAGAAGGACGACCACGATCCAGCGAAGCTCTACTGGACCATCGGGGGCCGCAGGCAGATCGTGCCCGCCTCACATCTGTTCCACACCGACGAGGACCTCGAGACCCGCTAGGAGCCTGTCCAAGAATCCGCGTGGGACTGCGACGCCCGCGATTCTGGCCGCACGCAAGGCGCGTGGAGGAGAGAAGGGCCTCAGTCCGCCGGCAGGCGCGTCAGCAGGTCCAGGAACTCGGCCAGGTGGTCGTCGGTGCCGAAGTCCAGCACCGCCCGCTGCTTGCCGCAGCCGCCCCAGGCGCTGCCCACGAGGCGCCAGCGCAACACCGACGGGTCGGCCGCCCCGGGCACCAGCTCGGGAGGCTCCGGGTACCGCACATTCACCGTCATCAGCCCGTCCTCCCAGCGCGCGTCCTGGGCGGCGATCTGGGCGTGCGCCGTGTCGGCCCTGCCGAACGACTGCTCGAGATACCACTCGAAGAACAGCTCGGCCCGCCGCGGCGAGAGCCAGGGGTTGGGCTCAGGCCGCGACACGATGGCGTAGAGCAGCCGAGCGATGTAGTCGGGGTGTTTGGTGCCGTGCTTGCGCACGTAGGCCAGCGTCTCGTCGAGGTTGCGAAAGCCGTGCGACTGGGCGTTCCTGAGGCCCTGCGCCCCCTCGCCGCGCGCGATGTCGCGCAGCTTCTCCTCCGCCGCGGCGAACCGCGCGGCATTGGCCCTGAAGTACTGCTCCACCGCCCCCGCATAGTCCTTCTGCGCCAGCAGGGCGAGCAGCCCCTGGGTCTGCTCGACGACGACCTTCACCTCGGGGGCCGTGTCGCCCTTGCCCGGCCCCACGATCAGCAGGGCCGCCAGGCCGGCCAGCACCAGAGGGAGAACGAGGATGTGGAACCACGGGATGGGCCGATGGTGCAGCCCCGCGGCGTAGAGGTCGAAGCCACAGTCGAGACAGAACTGCCCCTTCCTGGGAAGGGCCGCATGGCACTTCGGGCACTCCTTGCGGCTCATGGCTCCTCCTGTGTCGCGGTCCCGTGTGGATTCCCGCACTGCCCCTAAGATACCAAGCATCCCGTGGATGTCAACACCGGAACCCGGTCGTCGGAACCGCGCGGCGTCGGCCAGGGCCTCACGTGTACCCGCAAACGGGTGTGGGCCATCTCTGGAGGTAGTTTCCGTTGCGGACTCTCATAGCGACGAGCGTCCCGCTTGTCGAACGGACGAAGCGAGCCGCTTCCCCTATTCCGGGGATTCCCGCAATAGAAGCTGCCTGCGATTCCGGCCTGCACCCCCGGAAAGGGGTGTGGGCCGGAGTTGTAGGTGGCTGCTGGAGCTCCGAAGGAGCGAAATGGGATAGCCCAGGGCAACGCCCTGGGAACCAGACCGCCCCGCGGCAGCCCTGACAGGGCGGAATAGAGAGCTTCTATCTCGCCCCTTCAGGGCTGGACCCGTGAATCCCACTGAACCCAGGGCGTTGCCCTGGGCTATCCCATGCGAGCCCTTCAGGCTCCAGAGAGAACCACCCTGCCTACAATTCCGGCCCACACCCCCCGGGAAACCTCGGCTTGAATTCGCGCGGGCAGGCCAATAGCATGGCGGTGGAGCGAGAGGCCACTTGGCTCGGCCGCCCCCCACTCCATCGCCGCCGCGGTCCGTGGGTGGGGCCGTGCTCTGCGGGGCTCACGCTCATTGCCGCAGGCGTTCCGGGACGGAGCGCCGAACCCACAGGCAGCGGGGCGCGCTCGTGAGCATCGCAGACCGGATTCGAGCCGCGTGCCAGGCTGTTGCGCAGTGCGCAACGCGCGTGCGCATCCGCGAGGCGCGGATCGCGGACTACGCCGCTTCGCTCCCGCTCGACCAGGCGGCGCGCCCGCAACACGACCCGGCCACGCACTATCTCGGCCGCGGCGGCGAGACGGTGGCCTTCTTCCTCACGCTCGACACCGTGAACTTCGGCTCGGGCTACTTCCCCCACCTGCGGAAGCGGCCCGGCCACTCCGGCTACTTCACCGTCGCGGCGTCGCTCGCCGATGCCTTTCGCGCCCGAGGGCCATTCGCCGCGGAGGAGCTGGCCCGGCTCACCGCGCCCGATTGCGCGGCCCTCTTCGGCCAGGAGGACGCCGCCGAGCCGATCGGCGAGCTGATGCGCCTGTTCGCCCGGGCGCTGAACGACCTGGGGCGGTTCCTGCTCGAGCGCTTCGGCGGCGACTTCCTGCGGCTGGTCGCGGCGGCCGAAGGCTCGGCCGAGCGGCTCGCCGCCCTGCTCGCCGAGATGGCGTACTTCCAGGACGTCGAGCCGTACGGCGCCTGGCAGGTGCCGTTCTACAAGCGGGCGCAGCTTGCGGCGGCCGACCTCGCGATCGCCTTCGGCGGCGAGGGGCCGGGCCGCTTCGGCGACCTCGACCGCCTGACGATCTTCGCCGACAACCTGGTGCCCCACGTGCTGCGCGTGGACGGCGTGCTGGCCTACGACGAGGGCCTGGCCGCGCGCATTGATGCCGGCGAGCTTGTCCCCGCCGGCTCGCCCGAGGAGGTGGAGATTCGCGCCTGCGCCCTTCATGCGGTGGAGCGGATGGTGGGCGCGCTCCGCGCGGCGGGCCGCGGCGACGTGACGGCGATGGGGCTGGACTACGTGCTCTGGAACCGCGGGCAGCAGCCGCACTACAAGGCGCAGCCGCGGCACCGCACCCGCACGGTGTTCTACTAGGGTCTGTGCGGAAATCCACGCGGGCTGCGTTGCCGGCGCCAGCGGGGCGGATGCAAGGCGCGGCGACGCAGGCGATGCTACGGAGCGCATCGCTGAGGAGCCGCAACGCGGCAGACACCCCGCTGCCGCCGCAACCCGAAGGGAAGCCGCGACCTATGGCCTCGAGCTGTGTCGCTCGTCGTCAACGATGCTCTCCGCCGCATCGCCTCCTCCGCGCTCCTTGCTCGCGGCCAGAATTCGCGGCGTCGCAGTCCCGCGTGGATTCCCGCACAGACCCTAGAATTGGCCCTTGTTATCCGCCTCGGGCTTCTGGGGCTTCTCGCGCTTCTCCATCCCCCTGCGGGCGTCTTCCTCGGCGGCGCGGCGGCGCATGTCGGCCTCTCTCTGGAGCGCGCGCAGGCGTTCCTCCGTCTCCATGCGCATGCGGTGTTCCATCGCCTCGCGCAGCCGGGCGGCGCCCTCGGGGTCCTGCTTGGCCAGTTCGGCGATGAGCTGGCGATGAAGCATTCGGAGCACGAGGGCGCGGATCTCCGGCCCCATGTCGTCCTCGTCGAGAGCGATCTCGAGCGTGCCGCCGTTGCCGATGGGCAGGCTCACCTTGCCGAAGGGCTGGCCCCCCTTGCGCATCATCTTCTCGTGGTCCGCCTTCAGCAGGGCCTTCTCCTGCTTCGGCTTCAGGGCGGCAAACTCGCGCTCGCCCTCCTTGGCCACCTCCACCACCACGGCGCCGTCGCGGACGTCCATCTTCCCGCCGGCGAGGCGCGCGATCCACTGGAGCGCCTGGCCCACCGGCATCTCGTTCACCCGCAGCGTGAGCGGCATCTGCTTGTCGAGGCCGGGATCCACGATCAGGTTCACCCCGATGAGCTGCTGCATGAAGTTCATCACGTCCACAATCGGCGTCTCGACGAAGTCGAAGGTCACCTTCTTCGTCTTGAGGAGTTCCTTGATCTTCTTGTCGGCCTCGGGTTCCTCGGCGCCGGCGGCGGGCTTCGGCTTCTTGTCGGGCGCAGCCGGCTCGCCGCAGAGGCCCGCACGCATCCACAAGGCGGCCAGCAACGCCACGAGAGTGAGTCTCATTCTCCAGGCTCCTAGTCCAGGGTTTCGTAGCCCACGGTCGCTGCGAACGCGCGGGGCGACGGGGCCGGAGCATCGGCCCCGCGCACGTTGGGCCGTGCGAACACCACGAGCTTGTTGTCGAAGTGCCCCAGGATCACGCGATGGGCGGCCTCGCCGCTGGAGGCCAACACGGCGGCGAAAGCGGGCGAGGGCGTGGGCGCGGGGCTCACCGGTTCGGGCTCGAGCGGCGCCCTCATCGCGTTCGTTGCGAGGGGTTTCGCGCCATCGGCTCCGCTCTCGAGCCCGAGGCGGACCGCGCCGCCCACGGCCAGCGCGGCCGCCGCGGCGGCGGCGAGGCGGATGAGCCGCCTGCGGGCGCGCCGGGCGCGCGTGGCGGCCACCACGCGGTGGGCCAGGCCGGCCGGCGCGGCGTCGGGCGCGGCCTGCCGCAGCAGGGCATCGAGTTGGGCGTCGTCGCGCTCGTCCATCGCTCACTCCTCGAGGAAGGCGGCCAGGTGCCGCCGCATCTGCTGTCGGGCCTTGTGCAGCCTCACGCGATAGGCCTCGGGCGAGCAGCCCAGCAGCGTGGCGGCTTCGGCCGAGGTCAGCCCGCCCTCCATCGCCAGGGCCAATGCCTCGCGGCACAGGGGCGACAGCGCCGCGAGGGCACGGTCCACGCTCTGCCGCAACTCGACGCCGGCCAGCTCGGTCTCCGGCGTCCGATGGTGCTCTATCTCCTGCTCTGGCTGCCACTTGCGGTGCTCGCGGCGCCGCTGGGCGATTCGCACGGCCATCGTCCGCAGCCAGCCGCCGAACGCCTTGGGCTCGCGAAGCTGGCGGAGGCGGACGAAGGCCTCGACGAAGGCCTCCTGCGCCACGTCCGCGGCCAGCTCGCGGTCGCCCGTGAGCATCCAGGCCAGCCGCACGAGCGGCGCCTGGAACGCCTCGACCAGTTGCCGCCACGCCACCTCGGAGCCGGCCTTGGCTGCGGCCACCATGCTCGCCAGGTCGGGCTCCATGCTGCGACTCGCTCTATCCCTAAGTGCCGCGAGTGCGGCTCTTGTTAGCCATGGGTGTCATCTGAGGCTGCGAAGAGCCAGCCAGGCGGCCACGGCGAGGAACGCCAGGGTTGCGGCGGCCACGGCTGCGCACAAGCCCGGCCGCCGCCGGGCCAGGAACCCGAGGTGGCTGCCGATGGTGCCGCCGAGGCGCGCCTTCGACTTGCCGCGCGCCCGAGCGCGCAGGTGGCCGGGGATCTCTTCGATCCTCAGGCCACGCTCGAATGCCTGGCTGAGGATCTCCAGATGGATGTCCTTGCCATCCTCGGTGAGCGTCAGCCGCTCGAGCGCCTCGCGGCGATACCCGCGCACGATACAGGTGGAGGTGTAGATGCGCTCGGGCCACGCGAAGCGCAGCAGCCAGTTGCCCAGGCGGCTGGGCAGCAGGCGCTTCCACGGCACGCCCGCGCTCGTGCCGCCGGGCATGTAGGCCGAGGCCAGCACGATGTCGGGCCCGCCCGCGCGTCTCAGCGCTTCGTGCATGCGGAGGATGTGCGACGGCTCGTAACTCAGGTCGAAATCAACACTTACGACGAATGCTCCGCGCGCGGCTGCGAAGCCTGTGCGCAAAGCGCGGCCGCGGCCGGCGTTAGGCGTGTAGCCGACGACCCGCACGCGCGGGTCGCGCGCCGCCTCGGCCTCGGCCCGGGCGCGCGAGGCGTCGGTGCTCCCGTCGTCCACCATCACCAGTTCCCAGGAGCCGGCGAAGCCGGCCATCGCCTCGCGCACGCGGCGCGCCGTGTCGGCGATGCTCTCCTCCTCGTTGAACATCGGGGCGATGATCGAGAGGTCCACAGCGTCGGGCAAGGGTGCCGCTCCTTTGCTCCTCGCCGTCATTCTAGCATGGAGGGGGCGGGGCGCAAGAGAGCGCGAGGCTACAAGTTGCGAAACCTTCTACGTTGGCCCGGTCTCGGCTGCCCCGGTCTGCCGCCGCCCCACTTGCCGACCAGGATGGCATGCTGGCGCATCCGCTGGGCGTCGGTGCGGGCGACGGGAATGGGATGGCCATCGGGGTCAATGCCGGCGTAGTACATTGCGGTGGCCACGGTGCCGGGGGTGGGGATGAAGCACTGCACCTGTTGGGGCCTCCAGCCGCGGGCGCGCAGCCAGTGGGCCAGGGCGCGCATGTCGGCGTCGGTGCAGCCGGGGAAGGCGCTGAGGAGGTAAGGTATCACGTATTGTTCCTTGCCCGCCTCGCGCGAGACACGCTCGAAGACGGTGAGGAACTGCTCGAAGGCGGCGAAGGCCGGCTTGCGCATCAGGCGCAGCACGTGGCCCACGCAATGCTCGGGCGCGAGCTTGAGTTGGCCGCCCGTGAATTCGCCCACCAGCGCCTCCACATAGCCGGGCTCGGTCAATGCGAGGTCGTGCCGCACCCCGCTCGAGGTTCGCACGTGCCTCACCCCCGGCACCTTGGCGAGGGCGCGAAGCAGCTCGGCCAGGGCCTGCTGGTCGGCCGCGAAGTTCGGGCAAATGCTTGGTGTAAGGCAACTTACGCGACAGCAACTCGCGGGGTCGCCCGCGCACGTGGCACCCCACATGTTGGCCGAGGGGCCACCGACGTCCGACAGGCTGTCGCGCCAGGCCGGGTGCGTCGTGAGGCGGGCAGCCTCGGCGAGGACCGACTCGCGGCTCCGCGAGCGGATGCGACGGCCCTGGTGCTGCGCCAGGGCGCAAAACGAGCAGCCGCCCGCACAGCCGCGGTGGGTGGTGAGGCTGAACTGCACCATCTCGACCGCGGGGATCGGCTCGCAGTACGAGGGGTGGGGCGCGCGCGAGAATGGGAGGGCGTAAAGCGCGTCGAGTTCAGCGGTTGTGAGGGGCTCGGACGGCGGGGCGAACACCAGTGTGCGGCCTTGCGTGCTCTGCGCGGCCCAGGCCGAGCCGCCATGCACCTGGCGCTCGAGGAGCAGCGTGGCGGCCATGAGTTTCGCCGGGTCCGCCTCCATTTCCTCGTGAGAGGGCAGCGTCAGCCAGACTCTACCAGACTCGTCAGACTCGTGGGGCTTGCCCGCGGCCACCACGGTGCCTCGGACGCCGCGCAGCGCGGCGTCTGGGCAGGCGGCACCCGGTCCGCGGCCCGCCAGCCGCTGGGCGATCTCCAGCACCGCCCGCTCGGCCATGCCGTAGACCAGCAGGTCAGCCTTGCTGTCGAGGAGCAGCGAGCGGCGGAGCCTGTCGGTCCAGAAGTCGTAGTGGCTCGCCCGGCGCATCGAGGCCTCGATGCCGCCGATGATCACGGGCAGGCCGGGAAACGCCTGCCGCACGAGGTTGGTGTAGACGATGGTCGCTCGGTTGGGCCGTGCCCCGGCCCGGCCGCCGGGGGTGTAGGCGTCGTCGTGCCGCTTCTTGCGGAAGGCGGTGTAGTGGGCGAGCATCGAGTCGAGGGCGCCCGCCGTCACGCCCGCGAAGAGGCGCGGGCGGCCCAGCGCGGCGATGCCCGCAGGAGTGTCCCACTGCGGCTGGGCGATGATGCCCGTGCGAAAGCCATGGGCCACCAGCCATCGCCCCAGCAGCGCGGCGCCGAAGGCGGGGTGGTCCACATACGCATCCCCCGTCACCAGGAGAACATCCAGCGTGTCCCACCCCAGCCGGTCCATTTCGGCGCGGCTCATGGGCAGGAAGGGGGGCTGGGGCAGTGTGGGGGGCTGGGCCATCGGACGCCTCGGCGGGGGCCTGTGCTCACAGAGGGCTGTTCTGCTATGAGAATACGGGATTGGGGGGCGAAGATCAAAGGATGCCCGGGCGCGCAACCAGGGTTGGGGTTCCTGCGCTGCCGGTGGAGCTCGATGCAGGAAGCCGTCGCCGAGGGGCTACTTGAGGTCGTATTCCTTGATCTTGCGGTAGAGCGTGCGCTCGCCGATGCCGAGGGTCTTGGCGGCCTCGACACGGTTGCCGCCCACGGCGGCCAGGGTGTTGCGGATCAGCTCGCGCTCGGCGTGCTCGATGGAGATGCCGACAAGCGGGGGGGCCTCGGCGGCCTGGGCCTCGCCGGGGGCGATGTGGTCGGGCAGGTCGTCGGCGCCCAGCACGGGGTCGGTGGTGACGACGACCATGTGCTCGATGGCGTTGCGCAGTTCGCGCACGTTGCCCGGCCACTCGTAGGCGGCCAGGCGGCGGCGGGCGTCGGGAGCGATCTCGGTGACGGATTTCTTGTAGGCCGTGGCGATCTCGCGCAGGAAATGGTCGGCGAGGAGCGGAATGTCGTCGGGCCGCTCGCGCAGCGGCGGAATGTAGAGCGTGACCACCTTGAGGCGGAAGTAGAGGTCCTCGCGGAACTTGCCTTCCTTGATCAGCGTCTCGAGCCGCCGGTGGGTGGCGGCCACGATGCGGACGTCCACATGGATGGGCGCGTTGGAGCCGACGCGGACGATCTCGTTCTGTTCGAGGACTCGCAGGAGCTTGACCTGGGTGGAGGCGGGCATGTCGCCCACCTCGTCGAGGAGCAGCGTGCCGCCGTCGGCGTATTCGAACCGCCCCTGGCGCGCGGCGGCGGCGCCGGTGAACGAGCCTTTCTCGTGGCCGAACAGCTCGCTCTCGAGGATGCCCTCGGAGAGCGCGGCGCAGTTGAGGGCGACGAAGCGCTTGGCGCGCCGCGGGCTGTTGTTGTGGATGGCGCGCGCGACCAGTTCCTTGCCCGTACCGCTCTCGCCGTAGATGAGCACCGTGGCGTCGGTGGGGGCGATCTGGCGGAGCGTCTCGACCAGCCGCAGCATCTTCGGGTTGTTGCCGATGATGCCCTCGAAGCCGTAGCGCTGGTCGAGCTCGCGGCGCAGCTCGGCGTTGGTGCGGCGCAGGGCCTGCTTTTCGAGCACGCTGCGGACGACGGCGCGCAGTTCCTCGAGGTTGACCGGCTTGCGCAGGTAGGTGGCGGCGCCCTGCTGCATGGCGGCGACGGCGTTCTCGACGGTGGCGTAGCCGGTGACGACGATCACCTCGGTGTCGGGGCTGCGGCCCTTGGCCTCGCGCAGCAGCTCCATGCCGTCGAGATCGGCCATCTTGAGGTCGGTGATCACCAGATCATAGGGCTTGGCCGAGAGGCGGTCGAGGGCCTCGCGCCCGCCCGTGGCGATGTCGCACACGGCGTCGAGGGCCTCCAGGGCGTCGGCGAGAGTCTCGGCGTGGTCGGCGCGGTCGTCCACGAGCAGGATCGCGGGGCGTGGAGCGGTCATGGGCGGCCCTCCGGGGTGGCGGAACCGGGCGGGGCGAGCGGCAGGCGGACGGTGAAGTGGGTGCCCTTGCCCACGTCGCTCTCGACGGCGATGGAGCCGCCGTGGAGTTCGAGGATGCGCCGCGCGGTGCAGAGGCCCAGGCCGCTGCCGCCCTCTTTGGTGGAGAAGTAGAGGTCGAAGATCCGCCCGAGCTGGTGGTCGGGGATGCCGATGCCCGTGTCGGTGACGTCAATCTGCACGCCGGGCGGGCTGGCCGAGGTGGCGACGATGAGTTCGCCGCCCTTGGGCATGGCCTCTTCGGCGTTGATGAGCAGGTTGAGCAGGGCCTGCTTGAGCAGCTTGGGGTCGGCCTGGATCACGGGCAGGTCGGCGGCGAGCTGGCTGCGCACCCGGATGCCGAGCTGCGCGGCCTTGGGCGCGATGAAGTCGAGCAGCTCCTGGACCAGGAGATTCACTTCGCACGGCTGCGGGCTGGCGTGCGGGGTGCGGGCGTAGCGCAGGAAGTCCTCGAGGAGGCCGACGAGGCGGGTGGTCTCGCGCTCGAGGGTCTGAAGGCGCTTCAGGGTGCGGCGCTCGCGCGGGGTGGTGGCGTCGCGCTGCCAGTCCTCGAGCATGAGTTGCAGGTTGAGGCTGATGGTGCTCAGCGGGTTCTTGATCTCGTGGGCCAGGCCGGCGGCCAGGGTGACCACGTGGGACCAGGCGTTGTCGTGCGGAGCGGGGTGCGTGCTCATGGCCGTCCTGGCACCGGGCCGGGGGCGGAATCGGGCGGTCTCCGGGGCGATGGCCAGGGCCTGCCTCGGGGCCGGAGGCACTCGGCGCGGCGGCTCAGGCGAGGCGGATGACGTTCTCGGCAGCGAGGCCCTTGTTGCCCTGCACGATGTCGAGCTGCACCGCCTCGCCATCCTCGAGGGTCTTGAAGTCCTCGGAGTCCTTGATGTTGCGCCAGTGGACGAAGATGTCGGGCTGCCCGTCCACCGTGATGAAGCCATAGCCCTTCTTGGGGTCGAACCACTTCACGATGCCTTGAGCCATCCGGGCGTCTCCCTGCGGGGGAAGCGGCGGCGCGCCCCCGGCGGGGCCGGGGGCGCGCCGCGCGATCAGCGTCTGCCGCCGTTGGGGCTCGGGGGCGGCCCGTCGTCGCGCCCCACGGCCTTGCGGCTGAGTTTCACGCGGCCCTGGTCGTCAATGGAGATGACCTTGACCTTCACCTCGTCGCCCACGCGCACCTCGTCCTCGACCCTCTCGACATAGCGGTCGGCGAGTTCGGAGATGTGGCAGAGGCCCTCCTGGCCGGGGAGGAACTCGATGAAGGCGCCGAAGTTCTTGGTCGAGACGACGCGGCCGTTGTACACCTTGCCGATCTCGGCGGTGGCCACGAGGCCGAGGATCAGGTCGCGGGCGCGCTCGGCGGCCCGCACGTCGGGCGAGGCGATGGTGATCACGCCGCTGTCTTCGATCTCCACCTTGGCGCCGGATTCGGCCTCGATGCTGCGGATCATCTTGCCGCCGGGGCCGATCACGGTGCCGATCTTGGCGGGGTCGATCTGCACGCGGAGCAGGCGCGGCGCGTAGGGCGAGATGTCGTGCCGCGGGCGGTCGAGCGTGCGGAGCATCTCGCGCAGGATGTGGATGCGCGCCTCGCGCGCCTGCTCGAGGGCGGCTCGCATCACGCTGTCGCTCAGCCCGCCGATCTTGATGTCCATCTGCAACGCCGTCACGCCGTGCTGGGTGCCGGCCACCTTGAAGTCCATGTCGCCGAAGTGGTCCTCATCCCCCAGGATGTCGGTGAGGATGGCCACCTTGTCGCCTTCTTTGATCAGGCCCATGGCGATGCCGGCCACGGGGTCGCGGATGGGGATGCCGGCGTCCATCATCGAGAGCGTGGCGCCGCACACGGTGGCCATGGAGGAGGAGCCGTTGGATTCGAGGATTTCGGAGACGATGCGGATGGTGTAGGGGAAGTCCTCGCAGGAGGGCAGCACGGGCTCGAAGGCCCGCTCGGCGAGGGCGCCGTGGCCGATCTCGCGGCGGCCGGGGCCGCGCTCGGGCCGCACCTCGCCGACCGAGAAGCCGGGGAAGTTGTAGTGGAGCATGAACTTGCGCGTGTAGTCTTCGAAGAGGCTCTCGACCCATTCCTCGTCGGTCGAGGTGCCGAGCGTGGTGGCCACGAGGGCCTGGGTTTCGCCGCGGGTGAAGAGCGCCGAGCCGTGGGCGCGGGGCAGGACGGCGACCTCGCAGGCGATGGGGCGGATGTCCTTGGGGCCGCGGCCGTCGCAGCGGGTGCCCGAGGCCATCAGGCTGCGCATCACCTTGCCTTCGAGTTCCTCGAAGGCGGCCGCCACGTCGCCCTTCGGGTAGCCGTCTTCGTTCGTCTCGCTCTGGGCGAACTCCTCGAAGGCCTGTTGGCGTAACTGGATGACGGCGGCGCCGCGCTCGCGCTTGGCGCGGATCTGGAGGCGCTCCTGGAGCGGGCCGCGGTATTTCGCGTTCAGCTTGGCCTTGAGGTCCTCGGGCACGCCGGCGGCCTCGAAGAAGCGCGCGGTGACGCCGCAATCGCGCACCAGCTCCTCGATCATCTCGACGATCTGGCGGCAGGCGTCGTGCCCGAAGCGCAGGGCCTCGATGACGCTCGACTCGGGGATCTCCTTGGCGCCCGCCTCGACCATCACAATGGCGTCCTTCGAGGCGGCCATCACGAGGTCCAGGTCGCCGTCCGCCACCTGCTTGTAGGTGGGGTTGATGAGGAAGCGCCCGCCGATGCGCCCCACGCGCACGGCGCCCAGGGGGCCGAGGAAGGGGATGGACGAGATGGACAGGGCGGCCGAGGAGCCGACCATGGCCAGGACGTCGGGGTCGTTGTCCTTGTCGGCCGACAGCACGATCGAGTGGATCATCACCTCTTCGCGGAAGCCCTTGGGGAAGAGGGGGCGCAGGGGGCGGTCGCACATGCGCGAGGTGAGGATTTCCTTGCGGCTCGGCCGCCCCTCGCGCTTCATGAAGCGTCCGCCGGGGATCTTGCCCGCCGCGTGGAACTTCTCGCGGTACTCCACCGTCAGCGGAAAGAAGTCGGTCTCGCGCCGCGCCTCGGCGCAGCTCACGGTGGACAGCACCACGGTGTCGCCGTAGCGCACCGTCACGGCGCCTTCCGCTTGCTTGGCGAGTTTGCCGGTCTCGATGATCAGGGGTCGGTCGCCGATGACTCTCTCAACTCGATGAATGGCCATGCGCGTCTCTTGCCTCCTGTGTGCCTTCTCCGCACGCCGGCCTACCCATAGGCCTGTCCTTGCCCGTCACACGTGGTGGGGAAAGCTCGTGTCGCTTGCCGATCTGCTCTCTCTTCCGTTCTCAGACCGCTCACCGGGCGGGGTTCGCTCTGGCTCGGAACAGGTTGCGAGTCGCCCGCGCGCCTACTTGCGGATCCCCAGCCGCTTCACCACCAACGTGTACCGGTCCGGACTGACGCGGTGCAGATACCGCAGCAGCCGGGTGCGCCGGCCCACCATCAGCAGCAGGCCGCGTCGCGAGGTGTGGTCCTTGCGGTGGGACTTCAGGTGTTCGGCCAGATGGTTGATGCGTTCCGTCAGCAGCGCCACTTGCACCTCGGGCGACCCCGTGTCCTGGTCATGCACCCGATACGTGCCGATGAGTTCGCTCTTCTTCGTTCCGTCCATCGTCATAGACAGCGTGTCCTTCACCTAGCGCGGGGCTTCCACGCGCGCCCGCTCGTGCAGTGTTCGTCACATTATAGCGTTTCGGGGGGTGCCGATCAACTGCAAACAGCGTTCTTGAATCCAGCGATCCCTTCTGCTACCATCGGGGGTGGAGCATCGCGGGCGGAGGACTCACGCCGATGGCACGCTGGATTCTGCTGCTGCTGGGGGCCGTGGGGGCGCTGGCGGCGCCGCGGGCCGGTGCCGCCGCCGAGGCCCCGCTGGCGCGGGTGGCCTGGCCCATTCCCGCGGCGGCCTGGCGCGTGCCCCTGGGCCGCTGCGAGCGGGGCGTGCCGCTGGGCGGCTTCGGGGCGGGGAGCTTCATGCTGAACTCCGGCGGCTCGTTCGGCCCCTGGCACTTCCAGCCGGGGGCGCCCGAGTCGGGCCGCCGGCTTGCCGGGGCCGCGTTCCACTTCTACGAGAGGCCCGAGGGCGGGGCCGCGCGCGTGGCCACCCTGGCCGCCCAGCCGCCGATGCCGGGATGGGCGCCGCTGCCGCCCGGCTCGGGCTCCTACGCCGCGCTCTATCCCAAGGGCTGGTTCACGTATTCGGGCTTCGCGGCCGACCTGGCGATGAAGTTCCTCAGCCCCATCCTGCGCGGCAACGCGCGCGAGACGAGCTATCCCGTGGCCCTCTTCGAGTTCGCCATCGCCAACCCCACGGCGCGCAAACTCGATGTGGCCGTGCTCTTCACCTTTCCCAATGCCGCCGCGCACACGGCCGAGCTGCGCACCGGCTTCCTGAGCGTCGCCCGCGCCGCCCCCGAGAAGGGCATCGTGGGAGTCGTGCTCGGCGCCCGCCACGACCGCAACCCGCCGACCACGCAGGGCACCGAATGGTGCCTCGCCGCGCGGGCCGAGCGGGGCGGCGAGGTCTCCCACGCCGCCTCGTGGAACGCCATGGCCAGCGGGGGCGACGTGCTGGGCGCCTTCGCCGCCGACGGCCGGCTGCCCAACCAGCCCCTCGACGCCACGGCGAGCGCCGGGGCCGTGGCCTTCCGCGCCACGCTCGAGCCCAAGGCCTCCATCACCGTGCCGTTCGCCCTGAGCTGGGACTTTCCCCGCGTGGCCCTCGGGCCCACCCAGTGGCAGCGGCGCTACACCGAGTATTTCAGCCAGGCCGACGGCAACGCCTTCGCCCTGGCGTGCGAGGCCCTGACGCGCCACGCCGAGTGGGAGGCCGGGGTGGACGCCTGGATGCGCCCCGTGCTCGACGAGCCGCTCTACCCCGACTGGCTCAAGCAGGCCGCCTTCAACGAGCTCTACTACGAGAGCTTCGGCGGCGCCTTCTGGGAGGCCGGCTGCCTCACCACGCCCGAGGAGTTCCGGGGCCTCCACCCTGAGGACAACAAGCACTTCCTCCTCGCCTGCCCCTCCGAGCCGTTCTGCGAGCCGCTGGCGTGGCGCTTCGCCGCCCAGCGCGCGCGGCTGGCCCTCTGGCCCCAGATCGAGCGCGACGTGCTCCTGGCCTACGCCGACCTGATTGACGCCACCACCGCCTTCGCCTGCGACCTGGGCACGCCCAGCGGCAACCCTTTCCTGGCCGGCAACGCCTCGCCCGACGCGGCCCGCGAGGCCAAGGACCTGCCCGCCCTGTTCATCCTCCAGGCCTACGCCTACTACCGCGCCACGGGCGACCGGGACTTCCTCATCCACGTCTGGTCCGCCTGCAAGAAGTGCTTCGCCGCGCTGCGCGCCGCCGACACCTATGGCTACGGGTTGCCCGGCCACAATGGCGACGACACGCTCACCTCGCCCTGCCCGCTCCAGGGCGTGTCGCTGCTGGGCGGCGGCCTGTGCGCCGCCGCCCTCGAGGCCCTGGCGCAGCTCGCCACGGCCTGCGAGGACCGCGACGCCGATGCCATCCGCCGCCTGGCGTCCCTGGCCCGCGCCAACCTCGATCGCCAGCTCTGGCGCCCGCGGCTCGGCTACTACGCCATCGACACCCACTCGCGCCAGTCCGACGCCATCGCCGCCGGCGCCCTGTCGGGCATTCGCTTCGCCCAGGGGGCGGGCCTCCCCCCCCTGCTTCCCGCCGAGCGCCTCCAGCCGCACCTGCGGCAGGTCTACCTGCGCTGCGTCAAGCCGCTCCGCGACGCCACCGGCGACGGTGCGCCCGACGTGGGCGCCCTGAACGTCGTCGGCACCGACCGCTGCCCGCCCGGCATCGGGCGCTGCCTCGAGGTCTCGGTGGCCGACACCTACCGCCTCGCGGCCACGCTCTACCACGTCGGCCGCCAGCGTGGCGACCAGGAGCTCGTTGCCAATGCCCTTCAGACCGCTTTCGGCGCCTACTACCAGACCTGGGCCGTCGAGCCCGACAAGCCCTATTGGGCCTTCGAAACGCCCCAGGCCTGGCACGCCACCAACCCCGCCCACGCCCGCGCCACCCAGCACATCGAGCCGCGCGCCGTGTGGGACCTGCTGCTCGAGATCAAGGACCCCTACGCGCCGCCCCCCGAGGCGCCCGCCACGCCGGCCGCCGCCACGCCGGCCGTCAAGGAGTGAGCCATGGGCGCTCCCCTGAGCCGCGCGCGAGCCGCGATCAACGGAATGGGCGCCCTGCTGCGCGACCTGCTGCGCCCCACGAACCTCCTGGCCGTCGTCGTGTTGCTCACCCTCTCGTACATCGGCATCACCTACCTGATGGCCAGCTACCGCCAGGCGCGGCTGGACCGCGAGCGGCGGGAGCTCGAGGAGGCCGTTGCCGACCTCCGGCAGCGCAACGACGCCCTGCGCCGCGCCGTGCGCCAGCTCGAGGCCCAGAACGCCGAGCTACGCACCTTCGTGGCGCGCCTGGGCGCCGAATCGCGCGTGGCGCAGGTGCGCGTGGTGGGCCAGCGCCTCGACTCGCAGAACGTGCCGCTCTGGACCTTCGAGTTCACCGAGAACGACCGCGCGGGCAAGCCGCTGGCCGCCAAGGTGCTCACCGTGCGCGGCGCCGAGGTGTACTTCGACGCGCTCGTGATCAAGTTCACCGACGATCTCGTCAAGGTGGGGGACCCGCTGCGGGGGCGGTCGCTGCACTTCTTCCGCCGGGCCTTCGGCTCGGCCCAGGAGCCGCGCGAGGGCCCCATGCTCGCCGCCTCGGGCAGCGTGGTGCCCGACGCCTATCGTTCGGGTGCGGCGCCTTCGGCCTTCGAGCAGGCCCTGTGGCTGCGCTTCTGGCATTGGGCCGAGCACCCCGACGAGGCCGAGGCCGAGGGCATCCGCGTGGCCCAGATCGAGGCCGTGGGCATCCGCCCCGTGCCCGGCGCCACCTACCGCATCACGCTGGAGCACGACGGCGGGCTGAACATCAAACGAGAGCTGCCGCGATAGCGGAGACCAGTCGGCAGGCAGCGGTCAGCAGCAAGATCAAGAATGCATCCCTGACGGTAGGAGATGACCCGATGCCTGAGCGAGGGAGCGCGGCGGGCTTCAGGGGTCTCAAGGTCTATCAGCGGGCATACCAACTGGCCATGGAGATCTTCCGAATCACCAAGAGGTTCCCGCCTGCGGAACGGTACTCGCTCACGGACCAGATTCGCCGAACGTCGCGAAGCGTGGCGGCCAACATCGCGGAAGGCTATCGCAAGCGCAGGTACGTGAACGTCTTCGTGCTCAAGCTGACCGACTCGGATGGCGAGGCTGCCGAGACGCAAGTGTGGCTGGACTTCTTGCGCGATTGTGGCTACATCAGCGCGGAGCAGCGCAATGAACTGGTGACCGGCTACGAAGAGGTGGGCCGAATGCTGGGCGGCATGATCGAACGCCCGGAGCGCTTCTGCCCCCCGTAACAGTGGTCCTTCTCTTACTGCCGACTGCCGGTCGCCTTCGCGAGTCGCTGCCAGGAGAACATCTGCGCCGCCCACTTGCGGAACCGGCCCCAGGCGGTCATTTCGTCGAGCGCCTCGAGTGCCGGCGCATAGCCCGGGCGGCGGGCCAGGGCCTGGCGGTAGGCGTCGCGCGCGGCGGCAAGGTGGCCCAGGGCGCGATGGCAGTCGCCCGTGAGCTTCCACACGAAGGGGTTGGCCGGCACGGCCTGGGCGGCGAGCGCGAGCCGCTCGAGCGCGCGCCCGTGGCGGCCCCATCGCATGAGGCAAAGGGCCGCGCGAAAGTCGGCCCGCCAGTGGCTCGGGTCGGCCTGGCGAGCCTTCTCGAAGCACGCCTCGGCGCTCTCGATCGTGCCCCAGACGCTGGTGGCCAGCACCACCTCGGCGCGCGCGAGCCAGGTGAACAGGCCGGCGCCCTGGTGCTTCACGGCGATGTCGGAGTGGTGGTAGGCCGCCTCGAAGTGGCCCTGATGTGCCAGCACGAGGGCCTTGGCGGCGTAGAAGAGCGGCACCTTGCCGTACGAGGCCAGGGCCTCGGTCGCCACGGCGTCGGCGCGGGGCAGGTCGCCGGCGCGCAGGCAGGCGTCCGCCTCGGCCGCCCAGGCCTCGAAGAGCGAGGGGTCGTGGCGCCGCGCCGCGCGGAAGTCGCGGGCCGCCGCCTCGAACTCGCCCTCGTAGAACCGCCGCTCGCCCGAGCGCATCAGCCCGTCGGCAGGATGCGGGCTCGGGATCTCCTCGGTTGCCGTATCCTCTCTCGCGGGATCGGGTGGGAACTCAAGCCACGATGACATGATCTGGTCGCGCCTGCCTACAGCCGATGGGTCTCCAGCTCCCTGCCCTCCGCGCTGCCGACTGGTAGCTGCCGACTTCAGCCTTTCTCCGTCTTCCCCGCCACGCCCGCCCACACGCCCGCGATCGGGGTGCCGCAGCCCGGGCACTTGCCGTCCTTGAGCTCTACCGCGCCGATGCTGTAGCGCACGCGGCGGATGAGATAGCGGTCGCACTTGGGGCAGCGGGTGCTCTCGCCAGGATGGCCGCCGGGACGCGAGACGTTGCCGACGTAGACGTAGCGCAGGCCCTCCTTGCGGCTGACCTCCCAGAGGCGCTCAACGGTCTCGGGCGGGGTGCGCTCGAGGTCGCGCAGCTTGTAGGTGGGGAAGAAGGCGCTGTAGTGCAGCGGCACGTCGGGGCCCAGCTCGCCGCAGATCCATTTCGCCATCTCGCGCACTTCCTTCGGGTCATCGTTGTGCGTGGGGATGACGAGGTAGACGATCTCGAACCACATCTTCTTCTTCGCCAGGAGCTTGAGCGTGTCGAGCACGGGCTGGAGCTTGCCGTGGACGAGCTTCTTGTAGAACCTTTCGGTGTAGGCCTTGAGGTCAATCTTCACGGCGCTCAGCACGTCGCAGAGCTTCTCCATCGGCTCGGGCGTGATGTAGCCGTTGGAGATCATCACGCTCTCGATGCCCTTGGCGCGGGCCGCCTTGGCCGTATCGAACATGTACTCGTAGTAGACGACCGGCTCGGTGTAGGTGAAGGCGATGGTGCGGGCGCGCAGCGGGCCGTCGGTGAAGTAGCTGCGGCGCGGCAGCGCGGCGTCGGCCACGAGCGCGTCGGGCGGGAGGTTGAGGTTGCGCGTCTGCTCGGGCCGCACCTGCGAGATCTCCCAGTTCTGGCAGAACAGACACTCGACGTTGCAGCCGGCCGTGGCGATCGAGTAGGCCCAGGTGCCGGGCAGGAAGTGAAAGAGCGGCTTCTTCTCGATGGGGTCCACGTTGCGGGCGCAGGGGTTGCCGTAGACGAGCGTGTGGTAGACGCCGCCGCGGTTCTCGCGGACGCCGCAGTAGCCGCGCTCCTGGTCGCCCACTTCGCAGAGGTTGGGGCACAGGGTGCAGCGGACGCGCCCCTCGGGCAGCTTCTCGTAGAAGCGGGCCTCGGGCGCCTGCCAGATGCCGCCGAGCGTGGCGAGCCCAGGCTCGTCTTGGCCCGAGGCCGGGCGCAGCAGCGCAGTGGCGCCGGCCCCAGCGGCCAGCGCGCAGCCGCCCAGGGCGCAGTGCCGCACGAACTCGCGGCGGGACAGATTGCGGACCGGTGATTGCGGGTTGCGGATTGCGGGCATTTCGGTCCCTTCTCACGCGTCACACGTCACGCGTCAGACGGCCGCCCTCACTAGCTCGATGCGGTTCGGATCATTCGTCCCCAGCTTGGCCTCGGCGGCGAGGGCGATGTGCTTGGGCTCGCGCTTGGAGCCGAGGAGGGTTTCGAGGTTGTTGGCCTTGCGGAGTTCTTCGATCTTCTGCCAGGCCACCTGGTCGAGGGCCACGGGGTCGCGGCTGGCATAGAGGGTGCCCAGGCGCTCGATCCACTTGGGCGGCGGCGTGGGGCCGCCGTGGTAGCAGCCGAAGGTGGCGTCGCAGAGGTGCAGCACGGTCTTGCGGCGGATGTCGTCGTGGCGATTCACGTCGGCGATGGCCTGGTGGAGGTTGGCGAAGTGGTACTTGTTGGGGTTGTGGATGGCGCCGAAGAAGCTCTTGAGGCAGACGGTCACGCCGGCCAGGTCGTGGTCCTTGAGGACGGGGACGTTGATGATGACGGAGCAGGTGTCGGTGACGAGCTTGGAGAAGAACGAGCCGATCTCGCCGACCTCGATGAGGGGCGGGGCGAAGCCGAGCACGCGGTCGTCGTTGCCCACGAGGCGGAAGTCGTCGCCGCCTTCCGCGGGGTAGCCGGCGCGCGTGAGGTCGCTGAGCTTGCGGTCCCACACGAGGATGCGCTGCGGGCGCACCTCGGCGGCCTGGAGGCCGCGGGCGATGGCGCGGACGATTTCGATGCGGGTAGAGAGGCGCTCGCCGGCGAGGCAACTGGCCTTGATGCCCACCGTGTCGTTAGGCTTCACGAAGTGCCGCCAGGCGGCCGCGGCGCTCTTCTCGCCCGTGAGCGAGCACACCGCGGCGTCCACCAGGTCCTGCGCCGCGTCCTGCTTGAGCGCATTGCCATCGCCGAATACCTTGCTGCTCGTGGCGGCGACGACGCGGCTCTTGTCATCCGCCGCGAGGCCCCAGGCGGGCAGTGCGGCGCCGACGGCGAGGCTGGTCTTGAGAAAGGCGCGGCGGCCTAGAGTGGGGAGTGGGGAGTGCGGAGTGCGGAATTCAGGCATCTCTTGGGCTTCTCACGCGGGACACGGCACGCATCACGTCTTGCGGATCTCCTCGTCGGTGAGGAAGCAGGCGGGGTCGTCGGCCCAGGGGTCGCCGTGGACGACTTCGGCGCGGATGCGGCAGCCGCCGCAGAGGCCGTTGTACTGGCAGCAACGGCACCGGGGACCTTTGAGGTGCTGCGTCTTGCGCCGCAGCATGGCGAGGAGTTCGTTCTTCTCGTCGGTCCAGATGGCGGAGAAGGGCCGCTCGCGGACGTTGCCGAGGGTGACGTGGCTCCAGAACTGGCAGGGGTGCACGTTGCCGCTGGCGTCCACGTTGGCCATCTTGGTGCCGGCGGAGCAGCCGCCGTGGCGGGCGAGGAGTTCGCGCACCTCGGGCAGGCGCGCGGGGGCCTCGGCGGCGAGGCGCTGCTCGATCAGGATGCCGTCGGCGTGGTTATCGGTGGTGAGCACCTCGGTTTCGATGCCGCGGCGGTGCCAGTCCTTCGTGCGGTCGAGCAGGTGCTCGATCACGCGGCGGGTCTGGGCGGGGTCGAGGTCGTCGGCGACCATTTCGCGGCCGCGGCCGGCGTAAACCAGGTGGTAGAGGCAGAAGCGCGGCACGCCGCGCTGTTCGACGAGGTCGAGCACGGCGTCGAGGTCGGCCACGTTGCGGCGGTTGAGGGTGAAGCGGATGCCGGCTTTCACGCCCGCGGCGAGGCAGTTCTGGATGCCGGTCAGCGCGGCCTCGAGCGCGCCCTTCTTGCGCCGCAGCTCGTCGTGGGTAGCCGCCGTGCCATCAATGGATACGCCGACGTAGGAGAAGCCGACGTCGGCGATCTGGCGCGCCACTTCGGGCGTCACGAGGGTGCCGTTGGACGAGAGCACGGCTCGCAGGCCCTGCGCGATGGCGAAGCGGCCGAGTTCGAACACGTCGGGCCGCTGGAGCGGCTCGCCGCCGGAGAACAGCAGCACCGGGCAGCGCATCGCCGCGATGTCGGTGATGAAGGCCCGGGCCTCCTCGGTCGTCAGCTCGTCGCGGGCCGCGCGGTCGCTGGCATCAAGGTAGCAGTGGGCGCAGGCCAGGTTGCAGCGCCGCGTGGTGTTCCAGACGACGAGCGGGCGGTTCTCGGTGGTGAACTGGAGCAGGTGCGCCTTCTGCCCGGCGTCGTGGCGCATCAGGTCGGCGATGGTGGCGGTGCCGCACAACAGCTTGGTACAACCGATCACGTGGTTCTCCGGCGTGGTAACCCGTCGGCCCTCATCATGCATTATAGCCGTGGGCGCGCGGGGGATCAAGGCGCAAGCCCGCCTGAAACGGGCAGTTAGGGCGAATCGGGCCGCGGCCGGTTGACAATCAGCCCGCGTGTGGTATGATTCTGATGGACGGCCGAGCCAAGCACTCCGTGCCCGGCCGCGGACACCACGCTTCGAGTGGGAGCGCAGCCACCGAGTGGTGCTCCAGGCGAGGGAGTGCGTAGCCGCGGCTAACCCCGCGGCGTGCAGGGGTGATCCCGGGATTAGCCTCCCAGGGAGCCCGGAAGAAAGGAGGAGCCGCCATGGCTGCCGGATTTCTGAAGCGTGTGCGCCGCATTACCATGGGCAAGATCCATGCCTTCCTGGATGCGGTGGAGAACCCCGAAGAGATCTTCCCGCAGCTCGTGCAGGAGTTGCGCAACGAGTGCCGGAAGGCCGTGGACGCCGAGGCCATCGCGGTCGCGGCGCTCAAGCGGCGACAGCAGGAGTATGACGACCTCCAGGCCGAGATAGCCAAGTGGGAGCAGCGCGCCGAGCTGGCCGTGCGCGACGGCGACGACGCGCTGGCCCGCACGGCCATCGAGGGCCAGATGGCGGGCGAGAAGCGCGTGCCCGACCTCCAGCGGGCGCTCGAGCAGGCCCGCGTGGCCGCCAGCCGCGCGCGCGAGGCGCGACAGGACCTCCACGACAAGCTGCACACCCTCGAGCGCCGGCGCGACGAGATCCTCGCCCGCGCCCGCGCCGCCAAGAGCCAGGCCGAGGTCCAGAAGGTCCTCGCCGGCATCGAGGCGGGCTCGGGGGCCAGCATCCTGGATGCCGTGGCTCGCATGGAGGACAAGGTCATCGAGGCCGAGGCCCGCGCCGGCGCCTACGCGGAGGTCGCCCTCGACCTCAGCGGCGGCGACGCCGAGGCCCGCTTCCGCGAGCTCGAACGCCGGCGGGCCGTCGAGAACCGCCTGCTCGAGCTCAAGCAACGCATCGCCGGCCGGCTGCCGGCGGGCGAGCCCGACGCGGAGACCCGCGAGTCCTGAAGTCCCATCGGCGGAAGACGCCGGCTGCGCTCCCACGCCTTCTGTCTCGGGGGACTCAGGACGGAGGTGCCCGGTATGCCCGAGATACTCCACTGGTGGAACCTGGTCTTCGTTCTGGCCGTGTTCTTCGCCTTCGTGTACGCGGCGCTCAACGCCTTCGGCCTCGGCGGCCACGGCGGCATCCTGTCGGGCGCCGACCTGGAGGCGGACCACGACGTGGACCTCGGCGCCGCGGCCGGAGGGGCGAGCCTCGACGCCGAGCACCTGCCCGATCTGCACGTGGACCACGGCGTCCACGTGGAGAGCGCCCCGAGCCTGTTCGAGCAGGCATTGTCGTTCTTCGGCATCGGCAAGGTGCCGCTTTCGGTGATCCTGATGACGTTCCTGATCACCTTCGGCGTGGTGGGCTGGGCGGCCAACCAGCTCCTCGAGCCGGCGCTCGCCGCGCCGATCGCGTTCTTCCCCATCTCGCTGGCGGCGGCCATCGCCTGCGGCCTGGGCAGCACGAAGGCCCTCGCCGCCACCGTGGGCCGCTACCTGCGGCCCATCGAGTCGGCGGCGCTCTGGCGCGGCGAGCTCGCGGGCCGCATCGCCACGGCCAGCCTCACGATCACGGCCCAGTTCGGCACGGCGCTGGTCCGCGACGAGTACGGCACCCTGCACAAGGTGCTCTGCCGCGCGCGCGAGGATGCCCCGCCCATCGCGAAGGGCAGCACCGTGCTCCTCGTGCGCTACGTGCCCGTGAAGGAGCCCGGCCGCCGGCCCGGCGGCTACTACGTCGTGGAGCCCTACCATGTCCCGGCCCCCTAGCTCCGCCCCCGGGCCGCCGGGCGGCCTGTCGCGTCGGCCGGCCCAGCGCCCGCCGCTGCCCGCCGCGGGCCAGGTCCAGAGGCCGGTGCCGGCGCAGCAGGTGTTTGTCCAGGACCGGCCCGACTCCCAGGCCCCCATCCCGTCCGGCCCCCACCGTCGCAAGGAAGGAGGAAGCATGGCCGCCTTCATCGGCATCCTGATCGGCGCGGGCCTCGTCGCCGCCGGCTTCGCCGTCGAGAGGCTCGAGATCATGACCCGCATCATCCTGGTGAGCGCCGGCGCCGTCGTCGTCCTGCTCACCGGCATCCTCGTCGCCATCACCAAGCTCTACCGCAAGACGACGGCCAACGAGGCCTTCGTCCGCACCGGCATGGGCAAGGCCAAGGTCGTGCTCGACGGCGGCGCGCTCGTCATCCCCATCGTCCATCGCGTCGTGCCCGTGTCGCTCGAGACCATGCGGCTCGACGTCTCGCGCCGCGGCGAGGACGCCCTGATCACCGGCGACAACCTGCGCGTGGACATCGCGGCCGAGTTCTACATCAAGGTGCAACCCGAGGCCGACGACATCCTCAACGCCGCCCGCTCGCTCGGCGAGAAGTCCGTCTCCGAGGAGGGCATCCGCGAGCTGGTGATGGAGAAGCTCATCTCGTCGCTGCGCACCGTCGCCGCCACCAAGCCCCTCATCGAACTCCACATGAAGCGCGACGAGTTCGCCTCCGCCGTCCAGAGCATCGTCACCCAGGACCTCCAGGAGAACGGCCTCACGCTGGAAACCGTGACCATCTCGAGCCTCGACCAGACGCCGCTGGACTTCCTCAAGGACGACAACGTCTTCGACGCGCAAGGCAAGCGGCGCATCACCGAGGTGACCCAGGATCAGCTCGTCAAGCGCAACGAGATCCAGCGCAACGCCGAGCGCGACATCCGCAAGAAGGACGTGGACACGCGGAAACAGATTCTCGAGCTCGACAAGGACCGCGAGCTGGCCGAGGCCACCCAGGGCCGCGACGTGGCCAACGCCCACGCCGAGCGCCAGCGCGAGACCCGCGAGTTCGCCATCCAGCAGGAACGCGAGGTCGAGCTGGCCCGCGTGCAGAAGGAGCTGACGGTCCAGAACGCCGAGATCGAGCGCGACCGGAACCTCTCGGTGGCGCAGGCCAAGCGCGAGGAGGCCGAGCGGCTGGCCCAGATCGAGCGCGACAAGGCCCAGCAGGAGGCCGACGTGGCGCGGGCCAAAGCCGTCGAGGTGGCCAAGCGCCTGGCCGAAGTGGCCGTGGCCGAGCAGGAGACCAAGCGCGCTCAGGCCCAGGCCCAGACCCGCGCCGCCGAGGCCAAGCGCGAGGAGGAAACCCAGCGCATCGAGACCATCAAGGTCACCACCGAGGCCGACCGGCGCGCCCAGCAGAAGATGATCACCGAGCGGCAGCAGGTGGACATCGGCCGCTACCAGGAGCAGGTGGACGCCGACGTGAAGGCCTACACGGCCGTGAAGCTGGCCGAGGGCGAGCTCACGGCAGCCGACAAGCGCAAGCAGGCCATGCTCATCCTCGCCGAGGGCGAATCCGAGGCCGCCAAGAAGATCGCCGAGGGCGAGCGCGCCAAGGAAATGGTCCCCGTCCAGGTGGACCGCGAGAAGGTCAACGTCGAGGCCGCCCGCGTCGAAGTCCGCCGCCAGGACCTCGAGAACCAGGAGCGCTACAGCCGCGCCGCCCTCGAGTTCGAGCTCAAGAAGCAGCAGATCATCGCCAACAAAGAAGTCCAGATCCAGATGGCCAATGCCGTGGGCACCATGCTCGCCAGCGCCAAGATGCAGCTCTTCGGCGACCCGAGCACCCTGGCCACCATGTACGGCCAATTCCTCAAGAGCGTCGGCTGGGGCCTCACCGTCCAGGGCCTCGTCGAGTCCACCCCCGAAAACGTCCGCGAAGCCGCCATGAACCTCGTCCAGGGCACCGGCACCGCCCTCCGCGACGCCGTGGGCCGCCTCGCGGGCAAGAAGGTGGACGTAGATCCCAAGGTTCTCGAGGAGGCCCTCGTCGAGGCCCTCGCGACGGCGAAGGCCAAGACAGCCGCGCCCCCGCCGCCCGCCGAGGCGCAGTGACCGAGCTGCGGGTGGAGCCTCCGCGCCCCGCGAGTCGGCCCCAACTGTGGGCGGGACCCCCTGTGCCCCGCGATTCGCGGGGCAGAGACGTCCCGCCCACAACGCCCACCGGGGTCGCCCTCGCCGTCTCACGCGGATTCTCGGATAGACTCCCAGGGCGGCCGCGCCGTGCACATGCCGATGTGGTGGAGCCCCTACAGGCCGGCATGTTCGCCGCAAGAGCTTCTGATCAGGCGCGCAGGGTGCGCGCGATGCGCGCGCGGGGCCTCATCTCGCCCCGCCTCAGCGGAAGTAGGCGCGGTACTTCTCCAGGGCGGCGCAGATGGCCTCGACGTTTTCGAGGGGCACGTCGGGACCGATCTCGGCGGTGATCCACAGCCCGCCCTCGGGCGTGCCCAGGCGCGAGACGCACTCGCGAATGTGCGCGTCCAGCTCCGCCGGACCCACGAAGGGCATCATCTGCCGGTCGAGGTCGAGGTTCACGCAGATGTTCCCCTTGCAGGTGAGCACCAGGTTGTCGAGGCCGTTGGCGCGGAACTGCGGGTTGATCACGTCCACCCCGCACTCCTTGAGGTCGGGGATGATCTCCCAGCAGTGGCCGTCGGTGTGCATGTAGACCCACCAGCCGACTTCCTTGCAGCGGCGGTAGAGCTTCATGAAGCAGGGCTTGAGGTACTTGCGCCACTTGTAGGGGCCCATGGGCAGCGCGTGCTGCATCCCGAGGTCGTCGCCGAAGTAGACGAACTTCTCGCCCGGCCCCATCTGCTCGATCTTGTATTCCAGCTCGCGCACGTTGTAGTCGAGCACGATGTCAATGAGCATTTGGAGCTCGGGCGGCTCCTCGGCGAAGTCGAGCATCAGCTCCTCGAAGCCTCGGAGGTAGAACAGGCGCATGTACATGAAGCCGTGCGGCATGCCGTCGTGGACCTCGGGGGCCTTGAGCCTGTGCACGTCGGCCCGCGTGGGCACATTGTGCACGGCGGGGTAGGCGTCCATCCCCTCGCACACGTTCTCCCACACATAGCCCCAGGGGTCCACGTGGCGGCCCTGGACGTAGAGTCCGCCCACCTTGTCGTAATCGCGCTCGCCGACCTTCACCTCGCCGAAGATGGCGGGGTGGCGGGCGAGGATGCGGTCGAGCTTCTCGCGGTGGCGCTTCCACGCCGCGGGCAGAATGCCCACGCCGACCGGGATGTACTCGGGGTGCTGGAACTTCATGGCTTTGACACGGTCGTCTTGCGCACTCATGGGTTTGCCCTTCTAGGAAGCGGTGTTGGGCGGCAGGTGTCAGGTGTTGGGGGTAAGAGGACGCCAACGGAGCTTCTTCCTCCGTACCCCGACACCTAACACCCAACACCTAACACCTGTCTTGCTGCGGCCTTGACCTTGGCGATGGTCGCCGCCACGTCCTTCGCCTTCCGGTCGGGGTGGTTGCCAATCATCACGGTGCGGTTGAGAATGTCGAGCGAGCGGGCGCACATGTCCTTCGTGTACTTCTTGCGGCAGCCGCGGTTCTGGGGCAGCGTGAAGGGGTTGAGGGCGGGATGGTGCGCGCCCTGGTGGCTGAAGATCTGGTCCCACTCGGTGTAGACGTGGCGCCCGGTCTTGCCGCAGATGGTGCCGCCGACGAGCTCGCGGAACTTCTCGGCCTGCTCGAGGGTGGGCAGGGTCCACATCACGTGGGTGCCGCACTCCCAGTCGAGGCTGTGGGCGCGGATGGGCTGGAGGCCCGTCTGCGCCGTGGCGGCGAGGATGCGCTTCTTCTGCCGACGGAGCGTGCGGATCATGGCGGGCAGGCGGTCGAGCTGGGCGTTCATCATCGCGCCCTCGAGCTCCGAGGCGCGCGAGCCGTTGGAGAGGAAAGGCACCACGCCCTCTTTGCGCCCGGTCCAGTAGAAGTTGCAGCAGTCAATCATGCAGCGGGCGCGCTCCGAGGCGTTGGGGTCGCTGGTCGCCACGGCGCCGCCTTCGCCGCAGGTCATGTTCTTGTAGTAGTTGAAGCTGAAGGCGGCGGCCTGGCCGAACGAGCCGAGCATGCGGCCCCGGTAGGCCCCGCCCACGCCCTGGCAGCAGTCCTCGACGACCAGCAGCTCGTGCTTGCGGGCGACCGCCCGGATCGCGTCCATATCGCAGCACAGGCCCCACATGTGGACGGGGATGACGGCGCGGGTGCGCGGCCCGACGGCCTCGTCAATCGCATCGGGCGAGATCGTGATCGAGTCGTCAATGTCCACGATCACGGGGATGGCGCCGACGGCGACGACGGAGACCGCGGTGGCCATGTAGGTGCAGGCGGGCACGAGCACCTCGTCGCCGGGCCCGAGGCCGAGCGCGCCCAGGGCGGCGGTGAGGGCCGTGGTGCCGCTGGAGGTCATCCAGACGTGCTGGACGCCGAGGAACCTGGCGTAGCGCTGCTCGAAGCGCGCGCACTCGCCGCCGATGTTGTAGCGGAACACCTTGCCGCTGAGGAGCACCTTCGCGATCGCGTCCACTTCCTTCTGGCCGACTCGCAGCATGGCTTCGTCCTCCAGGGGTTGCGCGTGCAGGTTTGCACGCCTTACCTGTGTTTCTCGACATGCGCGCCGATCGCAGCGACGGTGTCAATCCACACCCCGTTCGCCGGGTCTTTGCAGTAGCGGCACAGGGCGTCAACCGCCGAGGCGAGAGTGACCTGGAACCCGCTGTCGCCGATCTCGTGGCCGCACAGGATCAGCCAGCCGCCGTCGGCCACGGCGCGGTCCACCATCGCCCGCAGTTGCTCGAAGCTCTTGCCGTCGGAGCCCAGGCTGGCGGCCTGCGCGAGATCGCAGAAGGCGGGGTCGTTGTGAATCTCGTTGCCCGCGCTGCGCCCCACGAGGAAATGCTGGGCGACGAGCGGCACGTAGCTCGCCGTATCGCGCCCGCGGCCCACATAGGCCTGCCCGCACGGGTAGGCGAACGTGACGGGCGTGACGCCCAGCGTCTCGGCGACGAATCGGTTGGCGTCGAGCAGCTCGCGCTCCATCCGCTCGAGCGAGTAGTCCTCGAGCGCCTTCTGGCGCGACCAGGCGAAGTTGCCGCTGCACGGGTGGTGGACCGTGTGGTTGCCGATCTCGTGGCCGGCGGCGACCGCGCGCTTCCAGCCGTCCAGGCGCGCCGTCACGCCGCCGGGCGAGACGTAGAAGGTGGCCCGCACGCCGTGCGCGTCGAAGAGGGCCATGCCGCGGTCAACCTGGCTCAGCCGCGCGTCGTCGAAGCTCAGGCTCACCGCCGCGCGACGGCCCTTGGGCCATGTGAAGCGGTCTGATCCCATAGTCCTCTCCTGTCGCCCGAGCCCTGCGGGCGCACACTCGTGTGGCGGAACGAATGTGGAACACCGAACACCGAATGTCGAATGTCGAATGGAAGCCCAGGAGAGCCAGGCGCGCCCACCCTTCCACTTCGTCATTCGGCATTCCGCGCTCTGCCAGCGGCCCCGTGCCGCCACGGGGCCTTCGTGTTCGCATCACTGTACGCGCCGCGCCGCTTCCGTGCAAGAGGCCCTGGGCTTGATCGCGCCGCGGCCTCATGATAGGCTGCTCGGCGCGAGTGGCGTTGGCCCGACACCTCTGTGGCGAGGAGAGTGGCGATGATCGAACTGAGCATGCACACCGACAACTGGCGCTGCCTCAGCGGCTCGTTCAAGCAGGCCTGCGAGGCCGCCAAGAAGTTCGGCCTCAAACACATCGAGTTCGGCGTGGTGGACGGGCAGGACTTCATCGAGGGCCTGGGCTACAGCCCCGCCGTGTCGCTCGACACCAACCCGATCAAGCTGCGCCGCTACCTCGACTCGATGGGCCTCCGGCCCTCGCAGATTGACGCCGCCTATCCCATCACCGGACCGCTCGGCTCCACGTTCGCCGTCCGCTACGCCCAGCGCGCCATCGAGTTCGCCCACCTGATCGGCTGCCCGCGGGTGGACACCACGGACGGCCAGTTCAAGCCCGCCGGCTACACCGACGACGAGGTGCTGGCCATCACGAAGGAAAACTACCGCCAGATTCTCGAGTGGGCCGAGGACTTCCAGGTCATCGTGAATATCGAAACCCACGGCCCCTACACCACCAACCCCGACATCCTCGACCGCATGCTCAACTTCTTCGACACGCCGTACCTGCGGTTCAACCTCGACACCGGCAACACCTTCATCTCGGGCGGCAACCCGGTGGACTTCCTGCGGCGCTTCCTGCCGAAGCTGAGCTACATGCACATCAAGGACGTGAGCCCGGCGCTCGCCGCGGCCGCGCGGGGCGAGGAGACCGGCATCGCGATGAGCGAATCGCCCATCGGCAAGGGCGTGAACGCGAAGAACATCCGCGAGTGCATCAAGCTTCTCAAGAAGGCCAAGTGGAGCGGCGTGCTCTCGATCGAGTGCAGCGGCACCGACGCCAACCTCAAGGCCAGCATCGCCTGGCTGAGGAAGCAGCTTCAGGCCTGAGCGAGGCCGCCCGGCCGCTGGCCCGCGCAGGAAAGCCCCCGAGCGTCGGTGCGCCTGCGATCCTGCCGGAAAGGGAAAGCCCCATGCGTCAGTTGACGGGAAGCACCGTGGCCGTGCTGATGGCTGTGGCCGCGCTGGCCGCCGCCGCGCAGGTCGAGCTGAAGCGCGACGACGCGCAACACCAGCTCGCCATCCTGGCCGACGGCAAGGCCGCGCTCGTCTACCACTTCGAGCCCGAGAGCTTCCTGCCCTACTTCCATCCGGTCAACAGCCCCTCGGGCAAGGAACTGACGATCAAGCAAACGGACCCGTATCCCCACCACCGCAGCTTCTGGTTCGCCGACACCGTGCTGCTCGAGGGCGAGAAGGCGCCGGCCAGCTTCTACAATGCCTTCTACAGCTTCAAGGACGGCAAGGGCCCCTGCATCCGCCACGCGAGGTTCGCCGCCGAGAAGGCCGAGGGCGACTCCGCGGCGCTCGGCATGGAGCTGCTCTGGGAGCTTGCCCCCGACAAGCCCGTGCTCAAGGAGGCCCGCGACGCCCGCTTCCTCGCGCTCGGCAACGGCGAGTGGTTCCTCGACATTCGCTTCACCGTCACGGCCGAGTGGGGCGACGTGCATTTCCGCAGCGACGCCGCCCACTACGCCTGGCCCTACATCCGCATCCACCCGCAGTTCTCCGTCGAGAGGGGCGGCACGCTGCTCAACTCCGAGGGCGGCCTCAAACAGGCCGGCACCCACGGCAAGCCCGCCAAGTGGTGCGACTACACGAACACGCTCGACGGCAAGACCGAGGGCCTGGCCTTCTTCTCCCACGCCGAAAACGAGCACCCGCACACCTGGCTCACGCGCGACTACGGCACCTTCGGCCCGCGCCGCGCCGACCCGAAGAATGGCAAGCCGTTCACGCTGAAGAAAGGCGAATCGCTGGCCATGCGCGTCGGCGTCCTCGTCCACAACGGCGACGCGAAGGAGGCGAAGATCGCCGAGCGCTACAACGAGTACGTCACGGGCAGACTCTCGCTTCTCCCCCCACTGGGCAAGTGACGAGGAGGCCGAGCGATGGCATCGAGACTGAACCGCCGCGAGTTCCTGGGCGTGGCCGGGGCGGCGGCCGCCGCCGCCGCACAGGCCGCGCACGGCGCCGAGGCGCCCGCCGCGCCGCGCCCGCCGAACTTCATCCTCATCTTCACCGACGACCAGGGCTACCAGGACCTCGGCTGCTTCGGCTCGCCCGACATCCAGACCCCCTGCATTGACCGAATGGCCGCCGAGGGCACGCGGTTCACCGACTTCCACGTCGCCGCGCCCGTGTGCACGCCCTCGCGCGCCGCGCTCCTCACCGGCTGCTACCCCCAACGCGTCTCCCTGCCCGCCGTGGTCTTCCCCAGCTCGAAGATCGGCTTCGCCGACAGCGAGGTCACCCTCCCCGAACTCCTCAAGGCCCGCGGCTACGCCACCGCCTGCATCGGCAAGTGGCACCTCGGCCACCTGCCCCCCTTCCTCCCCACCCGCCACGGCTTCGACGCCTATTTCGGCGTCCCCTACAGCAACGACATGGCCGTGGACCCGACCATGGAGGTGGCCGACAATGTGGCCTGGCGCGACGGCATGACCCTGGAAAAGATGCGCACGGACAAGCCGCTCAAGCACACCGTGCCCCTCTTCCGCGACAGCAAGCTCATCGAGTACCCCGTAGACCAGTCGCAGCTCACCACGCGCTACACCGAAGAAGCGATCCGGTTCATCACGGCGAACAGGGACAAGCCCTTCTTCCTCTACCTCCCGCACTCGATGCCGCACATCCCGCTCTTCGTCTCCGACCGGCACAAAGGCAAGTCCAGGCGCGGCCTCTACGGCGACGTCATCGAGGAGATCGACTGGAGCACGGGCCAGATCCTCGACACCGTGCGCACCCTCGGCCTCGCCGAGAACACCTGCGTCCTCTACACCTCCGACAACGGCCCGTGGCTCATCATGGGAGAGCACGGCGGCTCGGCCCTCCCGCTGCGCGACGGCAAGGGCACCACCTACGAGGGCGGCATGCGCGTGCCGTGCGTCCTCTGGTGGCCCGGCCGCATCCCCGCGGGGCGAACCTGCGCCGAGTTCGCCTCCACCCTCGACATCCTGCCCACCTTCGCCCGGCTCGCCGGCACCGAGGCCCCCACCGACCGCCTCATTGACGGCAAGGACATCTCGCCCCTGATGCTGGGCGCGCCCGGCGCCAAGAGCCCCACCGAGGCGTTCTTCTACTACAGCGGCTACGCGCTCCAGGCGGTCCGCAGCGGCAAGTGGAAGCTCCACCTCGCCCGCAACGTCGCCGCCACCAAGGCCAAGGCCGCACACGAGCGCCCCGCCGAACTCTACGATCTCGACGCCGACATCGGCGAAAAGAACAACGTCGCCGCCGCCAACCCCGACGTCGTCCAGCGCCTCGAGGACCTGGCCCAGCGCTGCCGCGAGGACCTCGGCGACGCCACCCGCGGCATGACCGGCAAGAACCGCCGACCCTGCGGAACCGCCTGACGCCGGCGCACCGGTCGCCCCATCGGTCCGATCAGTTCAAGGGGTCCGCCATGAATCGCCGCTCCTTCCTCCACCAGGCCGCCATTGCCTCCCTGAGCGCGCTCGGCTGCGCGCGGCGCCTGGCCGGCGCCCCGCCGAAGCCCAGGCCCAACTTCGTCTTCATCCTCATTGACGACATGGGCTGGGCCGACGTGGGCTGCTACGGCAGCACCTTCCACGAGACCCCCAACATTGACCGCCTGGCCACCCAGGGCATGCGCTTCACCGACGGCTATGCCGCCTGCCCCGTCTGCTCGCCCACCCGCGCGAGCGTGATGACGGGCAAGTACCCCGCGCGCCTCCACCTCACCAACTTCCTCGTCGGGAAACGCTGGCCCAAGAACCCCCCCATCCTGCCCGTCAACTGGCAGCTCCACCTCCCCCTCGAAGAGGTCACGCTCGCCGAGGCCCTCCAGGCCGCCGGCTACGCCACCTGCCACGTCGGCAAGTGGCACCTCAACGAGGGCAAACTCTCCACCCCCGACCAGCAGGGCTTCCAGGTCTGCCCCACCAAGATGCCCAACCGCACCGACAAGCAGGCTTCCGCCATCACCGACGAAGCCCTCAAGTTCATCGAGGCCAGCAAGGACAAGCCCTTCTTCCTCTACCTCTGCCACCAATCCGTCCACATCCCCCTTGAGGCCACCGAAGACCTGGTGGCCAAGTACACCGCGCGCGCCAAGCCCGACGCCCCGCAGAACAACCCCCTCTACGCCGGCATGGTCGAGTGCGTGGACGCCAGCGTCGGCCGCGTGATGGCCAAGCTGGACGAACTGGGCATTGCCGGCCACACGGTCCTCGTCTTCACCTCCGACAACGGCGGCCTCTCCGTCAAGGAAGGCCCCAACACCCCCGCCACCTCCAACGCCCCGCTGCGGGCCGGCAAAGGCCACCTCTACGAGGGCGGAATCCGCGAACCCCTCATCATCCGATGGCCAGGCGTCATCCAGCCAGGCTCCACCTGCTCCATCCCCGTCTGCTCCCAGGACTTCTACCCCACCTTCCTCGAACTCGCAGGCGTCCCCGCCGACCCCAAGCACGTGGTGGACGGCGAGAGCCTCGTGCCGCTCCTCAAGCAGGCCGGCGGCCTCCAGCGCGACGCCCTCTACTGGCACTACCCCCACTACAGCAACCAGGGCGGCCGGCCCGGCGGCGCCGTGCGCCAGGGCGACTGGAAGCTCATCGAGTTCTACGACGACGGCGCGCTCGAACTCTATAACCTCAAGGACGACTTGGGCGAAGCCTCCAACCTCGCCCCCAAGCTGCCCGAGAAGGCCGCCGAGCTGCGCAAGAAACTCGACGACTGGCGGCGCGCCGTCGGCGCACAGATGCCCGCGCGCAACCCCGACTACGACCCGAAGCTGCCCTCCGGCTGGACCGAACGCCCTCAGCCCGCGCCGAAGTAGTGAGGAGCGCGCATGCCCCGCAAGAAGGCCACCTTCCTGGCGCCTGCCGCCAACGTCGAGCTGGTCTTCGGCCCCGAGCTCATCGCTCGGGCGCAAGCCCTCTGCGATGTCGCAGCAACCGCCCTCCCCCACAACGACCCCGCCACCGTCAAGGCCGCACTCCGCGGCGTCGAAATCGTCCTCTCCACCTGGGGCATGCCCAGGATGACCCCCGACATCCTCGACGCCGCGCCCGACCTCCGCGTCATCCTCTACGGCGCCAGCTCCGTCAAAGGCTTCGTCACCGAAGCCGTCTACGACCGCGGCATCACCGTCACCACCGCGGCCCTCGCCAACGCCACCGCCGTGGCCGAGTTCACCGTCGCACTCATCACCCTCTCGCTCAAGAACGCCTGGGCCCACCTGGCCGCGCTGCGCCGCGAAGGCCGCCGTGCCTGGCGCCGAGCCGACCTCGGCCCCTCCCGTGGCACCCATCGCGCCGTGGTCGGCATCATCGGTGCCAGCGCCACGGGGCGCGAAACAATCCGTCTTCTGAAAAGCTACACTTGCCCGATCCTCGTCGCAGACCCGTTCCTCACCCTCGACGAGGCCCGCACCCTCGGCGTTGAGAAGACCGAACTCGACGACCTCATCGCCCGCAGCGACGTGGTCTCCCTCCACGCCCCAAACCTCCCCCACCTCCGACACATGATTGGCGCCACGCAACTGCGGTGCATGAGGGACGGCGCGGTCTTCATCAACACCGCGCGCGGCGCACTCGTGGATGAAGAGGCCCTCGTCGCCGAGCTCCGCACGGGCCGCCTCCTCGCCTGCCTCGATGTCACCGACCCCGAGCCGCCCGCCGAGGGCAGCCCGCTCTACTCCCTCCCCAACGTCATCCTCACCCCCCACCTCGCCGGCGCCACGGGCGCCGACTGCCGACGCATGGGCGAGCTGTGCATCCAGGAACTCGAACGCTACCTTGCCGGCCTGCCGCCACTCCATCCCGTCACCCGCGAGCGGCTTCCCTTCACGAGCTAGGGTCTGTGCGGAGACCCCCGTGGGCTGCGCTGCGGGGCCAAAGGGGGCCCAACGTCCCGCAATGACTTACGATCCCCGGGCATGCCCCCTCCCATACTTGCTCATCCCGGAATTGAGCGCGAATGGCCGGAACCGCGAGAATCGTCAATCCTCGGCCATCTGCCCATACTTGCTCACCTGCCCCCTCTCAGGGTTGAGCAAGTATGAGCAGGCCGCTCGCGGGCACTCGCCAGGGCCTTCCCCACGAACCGCCAGGGCCGCAAGGAGCAGGAACGTCTGCACCCCGCACTAGGCCAACCGAGGCAAGCCCGCCCACCCCCGAGGCACTAGGCGCTCCCTCAGAACCCGCGTCGCCTGCGGCCAGTGGAAGCAGCATGCTCCAGAGACCACCCTCCCGAAGGTTCCAATACCCTCGGGAGGGTAACGGGAGGGGCGGGCGCTGGGGGGCGCACCCTCCCGAACGCATTGGAACGTTCGGGAGGGGGGGCTCGCTGGCCGATTCCAGGCGCAGTCTCCCCCCCAAGGACGGCATTCTCGGGCGTGGACTATCTCTGTAGGCCGTCTCCGTTGCGACTCCCCGCAGCGACAAGCGTCCAGCTTGTCGAACGGCCAAGGGTAACCGCAAGCGGGACGCTCGCGGCTGCCTGGCAGGGGGCACCCTGTTCCGGGGATCTCGGCGGCTACAACTACCCGCCATTCAAGTCAACTCTCGCGATTTTCCTCTTGCACTCTCATGGTGAAGCGCTATAATGTTTCACGTGGAACACGACGCCTGCCGGCCGCCCCGCCAGTGTCGCGCCTGCGGCCAAGCCAAGCGTCTGGCGCTGGACCCCTGTGCATGATATCCCTCCCCGTTCCGGCGGCGTCTCCCCGATCCACATGCCACGACTCGAGGCCGCGTGAGACTGCGCGACGCGGCTCCAGGCGGGACCCCTCACGATGAAGGTCGTCGCAATCGCAAATCAGAAGGGCGGCGTGGGCAAGACCACTACCGCCATGAACCTCGCCGCCTGTGTCGCACTCTCGGGAGCGAGGACCCTCCTTGTAGATATAGACCCCCAGGGGAATGCCACCAGCGGGCTGGGGCATCTGCGGGCACGCAACGGCGGCGCCCACGATGTCCTCTTCGCGCCCGACAAGACACCCGCGGCTGTCAAAGCCACGGACGTCCCCAACCTCTCGCTCTGTCCCGCCAGCCGCCTCCTCGGCGGCGCCGAGACCGAGCTGGCCCATCACCCCGACCGGGTCACCCGCTTCCGCAAAGCAGTCGCAGCCATAAGTTCTGATTACGACTATGTTTTCGTCGACTGCCCGCCGTCGCTAGGCCTCTTGCCCACCAACGCCCTGGCGGCCGCCGACGGCCTCCTAATCCCCATCCAGTGCGAGTACTACGCCATGGAGGGGCTGGCGCAGATGCTCGAGCTCTTCCAGCATGTGCGCGACCACTACAACCCCAAGCTGCGTCTCGAGGGCATCCTCTTCACCATGTACCAGCCCGGCCTCCCGTACGCCGATGAAGTCGCCAACGAGGTGCGCTACCACTGTGGACAACATGTCTACGAGACCTCGATCCCTCGGGACACGCTGCTCAGTGAAGCGCCCTCGCACGGCAAGCCGATCATTTACTACGCTCCACGCTCGATCGGAGCCTGGAGCTACGTCGCACTGGCAAAGGAGATTCTCTCCGATGAAGAGTAGCCATTTGGGCCGCGGCCTAGGCGCCCTCCTCGGCAACGCCGAGGAACTCCAGCCCGAACCTCAGCAGACCCTCGAAATCCCTGTCGCCAAGGTCAGACCCAACCCCAACCAGCCGCGGCACGAATTCGACCAGGACTCCCTCGGCGAGCTCGTCGAGTCGGTCACACGCAACGGAGTGATCCAACCGATCATCGTGCGCGCACTGGAGGACGGCTACGAGCTCATTGCGGGCGAGCGCCGTTGGCGCGCCGCGCAACTGGCGGGCCTGGCCACCATCCCAGCCATCGTGCGGCCAGCGAGCGAGAACGAGAGCCTCGAGCTGGCGCTCATCGAGAACATCCAGCGCCAGGACCTCAACCCCATGGAGCAGGCCAGGGCGTACAAGAACCTCATCGAACGCTTCAGCCTGACGCAGGAGGAGGCTGCCGCGCGCCTCGGCAAGAAACGCTCCTCGGTGGCTAACATCTTGCGACTATTGGACTTACCAACCGACATCCAGGACGCTGTTTCACGTGGAACATTGTCCATGGGGCATGCGCGCGCCCTTCTAGCCCTGCCCGACAGAGCCGAGCAAGTGCGCCTCGCCGCGCGCATCCAGCGCGACGACCTCTCCGTGCGCCAGACTGAGCAGATCGTGAATGACCGACTCAAGCGGGCACGCTCGCACCAATCTACAACCGAGCCCAAGCCTGCCTACATCACGGACCTCGAGGGCAAACTCCGCGAAGCATTGGCCACCCGTGTCACCATCCTGCCCCACAAGCACGACGAGGGGGGACGAATCGTCGTGGACTTCTTCACGAAGGATGACTTCCAGCGCCTCCTGGAGCGCCTGCTGCCGAGGGCGGGCCGTCCGGAGGAGGCGACCGCGACTTAGAGAGGGGTGGGGGCGACGAGTGGCTAGTTCCGTAGAGGTGCCGAGTCATGATAGTTCCCGGCGAGTAGGTTACGGGTGTGGCAGAAAGCGAGGTGGCGGCACAGGGGGCAGGTTGGGTACAGAGGTAGTCTGGGGCTAGGGAGCAGTTCCTGGGCTGATGGGGGGGCATGGTGGGTGATGCATGAACGCCGGTAGTGTGGTGTAGAACCTCTGGTGCGATGAAATCTCGTGGAACCGCGTTGGGTGGGCGGATCGAAATAGGGTCTTGGTGCGAAGGTGGGTGGAGAAGGAACACGAATTGAGTAAAGAGGTGTGAAGCGAGAGCATAGCGTAGCAAGATGGCTATGGTGAGACGAGTGAAGCAACATCGGAAAGTGCAAGGGTTAGTAAAGCGGAAAGCCACTCTTGGGCGTCGAGGGAGCATCGTGTAGTAAGGGACAGCGGTATGCTTGGCTCGTGCGGGACTGTGGCATCCTCGGGTGGGTGGCTTGGCTGGGAGATGCCGGGTCAGGTGCGCTATGCAAGATGCTTGGGGCTTGGGGGTACCTCGGTCCGTGGGAACGCGGGGTGATGACTGCGCCGCAGCTTTTGTTAGTGGAGCGGCGGGCGATGATGCGGACGGTCGCGCAGGCAGCCCCAACCTCCCGCAGGTTCGCAAGCCGCGGGAGGTTCCCGACCCGTCGCCCTTTGTTCCGCGAAGGCGAGGGGCCTCTGAACGGCCAAGAGGCTCGCCCCACGCAGGGCGTAGGGACGAAAAGAGGGAGCAGAGCGTAAGGACGAGAGGGCGTTGCGCTAAGTGTATGACGGCTGTAGAATCAGACGGGTGTGCGCGCGGTGTGGCTGGCGGCCGGGGGCGGGTGGACGATGTAGGAGAGCGCAGATGAGGACGGGGTCATGGGTCATGGCGGTGTGCCTGGTGGGTGCCGCTGCCTGTGAGAGGGGGGAGGGGCCGAAGGCGCGACCGAGTGAGGGGGCGGCGACGAAGCCGAAGGCCGTGGGGCCGCCGGCGCTGCGGATTGCGCAGTGGTACGGGACGGAGCCTTTGACTCTGGAGGGTCTCAAGGGGAAGGTGGTGTTGTTGGACTTCTGGAACACGATGTGTGGGCCGTGCCGGAAGCTGATGCCGCATCTCGATGAGCTGTATCGGAGGCATAAGGCGGAGGGCCTGGTGGTGATTGGGGTGACGGAGGATGAGAAGAACGATCTCGAGGAGTACGTGAAGGGGACTCCGGTGGGGTATCCGCTGGCTATAGATGAGATGAAGGGAGGGTCGGGGGTGACATTCGACGCGTACAAGATCGTTGCGGTGCCGACGGTGGTGCTGATCGGCCGCGATGGTGCCGTGGTGTGGCGAGGGACGGGCGAGAAGCTGACGGATGCGATGGTGCTTGCGGAATTGGCGAAGAAGTGAGTGTTCCGGCGCCGCGATCGGAGTATCATGAGGAGGGAGGCAAGCGGCCGGGCAGGGGGAATGGCCATGATTGCAGGAAGAGCGTTATTCGGTGCGGTGCTGGGCGTGGCCGTTTGGACCAGTGGATGCGCCTGGCTGGATCCGAGCGTCTACCAGGGGCGCGGGAGCGGTCCGCCCTTTAGCGGGTCGCCAAGGGTTGCCGCGGCGCCGCAGGGGGCGCAGGGGACCCAGGCGGAAGGGAAGTTGCCGTTCGGCGCCACGCCGCGGAGGGACGAGGGGCTCTGGGGCGTGCCGAAGGAGGGCGATGTCCTCGGGCGGTCGCCGGACAACGTGGCGATCGTGGTGGAGAAGCTGGACGCGGGCACGGCGTCGGCGATGGACCTGAGCGGGAGCTTCCGTGCGCGCAGCGGCGAGCGAGTGATCTCGGGTGGGGACCCGGGGGCGGCGCGCGGCGGGCTCAATGTGCGGGTTGTGTCGGGCTCGTTTGCCGGGCGCCTCGGCGGCTCGGTGAGTCGCACGCGGTCCGGCAGCCGCGACCAGATGTTCATCGTGGTGAGGAGCGGGACGGAAGGCGCGCTGGCGATGGGGAGCGACATCTGGCTGACGCGCCTGGGCTACTGGACGCCGCGCGGGTATCTGCTGATTGCGGAGCGGGAGTTCGTGGGCCGCCAGCTCGTGGTGCGGCCGACGATTCTGGGCGGCGGGCAGATTGCGATCGAGCTCTGGCCGCGCTTCAGCACGCGGCGCGGGAGCGTGGTGGATGTGACGCAGCTCGCGACGCGCGTGACGGTGCGCGACGGGCAGTCGCTGGTGATCGGCGGGCTGAACACGGCGGACAGCGAGATGACCCTGGCGCTGTTCGGCGTGGGCGGCCGCGAGTCGAGCGGCATGACGGCCATCGTGCTGACCGCGCAGATCGGCGGTCTGGACATTGACTGGCCCAAGGTGCGGTGAGATCGTGACCCGCGGGCGGACTCTTGAGAAAGGAGCGCGGCATGGTGCAACGGGGGTCGTGGGGCAGGGCGGTGGCGTGTGCGCTGGCGGCGTTGGCGGCGGGCGCCGCCGGGGCAGGGGAGGGGGAGCGGCCGAGCGAGGCGTTCCGCCGCGAGTTTCTCGCAGGGATGCCGAAGAGCGCGCTCAGCACGACGCCCGAGGACGCGACGCTGCTGCGCATCCTGGTGGAGGCGCGGCACGCGCAACGCGGGGTGGAGGTGGGCTCGTACATCGGGTTCGGCGCCTGCCACATGGGAATCGGCTTCGAGCGCACGGGCGGGCATCTCACGACCATCGAGATTGACCCCGCGACGGCGGAGCAGTGCCGCGAGAACATCCGCAAGATGGGCCTCGAGAAGAGCGTGACGTGTGTGACGGGCGATGCGCTGAAGGTGCTGACCACGCTCGAGGGGCCCATTGATTTCCTGTTCATTGACGCCGCGAAGAGCGATTACTTCAAGTACCTGAAGGCCGTGGAGGCGAAACTCAAGGCGGGCGCGGTGATCGTGGCGGACAACACGATCCAGTCGGCCGGCGCGATGAGGGACTTCCTGGATTACCTGGCGAACAGCCCGGACTACGAGAGCGTGACGGTGCGTGCGTCGGACGCCAAGCGCGACGGGATGACGATTGCGTACAAGGTGCGTTGAGGGACGGGGGAGGGGGCCGTGTGCGCCGGGTGGCGGTGCGCGCGCAGGCGGCTACTTGAGTTCGCGCTTGAGCACCTTGCCGCCGGGGTTGCGCGGGAGCGCGTCGCGGAACTCGACGATGCTGGGCACCTTGTAGCTGGCGAGGCGCTCGGCGCAGTGGCGCTTGATGTCGAGCTCGGTGACCTTGTGGCCCTCGCGGGGCACGACGACGGCCTTGACGAGTTCGCCGAGGTAGGCGCTGGCGCCGGTGGCCTCGACGCCGACGACGGCGGCCTCCATCACGGCCTCGTGGGTGAGGATGGTGTTCTCGATCTCCATGGCGTAGACGTTTTCGCCGCCGACGATGATCATCTCCTTCTTGCGGCCGCGGAGGTAGACGTAGCCGTCGGGGTCGGCCATCGCGAGGTCGCCGGTGTTGAAGTACTCCTCGCCCTCGTGGGTGAAGCAGGCCTGCTCGATGAGGCCGGGGCGCTTCCAGTAGCCGCGCACGATGTTCGAGCGGTGGAAGCAGAGCTGGCCCACGGTGCCGGGGGGCACGGGCTGGAGGTCGTCGCCCACGATGAGCTGGTGGACCTCGGGCAGCAGTTTGCCGATGGAGTCGGCGTGGGTCGTGGCATCGCAGTTGGGCAGCACGTGGGTGGCCGAGATGGTCTCGGTGAGGCCGAAGAAGTTGTGGAGGGCGACGCCGGGGAAGCGCTCGCGGAGCTTGTAGATGGTCTGGGGAGGCATCATGGAGCCGGCGTAGGCGATGAGGCGGAGGGACGCGAGGTCGTGCTTCTCCAGGCCGCGGGCGGTGGCGAGCCAGTAGAAGAGCGTGGGCACGCCGAAGAAGGTGGTGCAGCGGTGGCGCTCGATGAGAGCGACGAGCTCGGGCACGTGCGGCCGCGGGGCGACGACGATGGTGGAGCCGAGGTAGGCCGAGGCGGGGAGCATCGAGTAGAGCGCGGTGGCGTGGAACATGGGCACCACGAGCAGGTGGACGTCCTCGTGGCGCCAGCCGTGGGCGAGGAGGGACATGCGGACGTTGAACAGGAGGTCGGCGTGGTGCATCACGGCGCCCTTGGGCTGGCCCGTGGTGCCGGAGGTGTGCATGATGATGGCCAGGTCGTCGGGCTGGATGTCGGGCGGGGTGTAGGGCTGGGGCTCGGTGGCGAGGAGTTCGTCGTAGGGGATCAGCCCGTCCTCCTCGAAGCCGACGCTGACGATGTGGCGGATGTTCGGGCAATCGGGCAAGGCGGCCTGGGCGGTCTTCCAGAGGGTCTTGTGGGCGAGGAGGGTCGAGCCGTCGGTGGTGCGGAGGATGTGGTGCATCTCCTCGGCGCGCAGGCGGGTGTTGACGGGCACGACCACGGCACCGAGCTTGACGAGCGCCCAGTAGACGAGAAAGTAGTCGAGGCAGTTGGGCAGGAGGACGGCCACGTTCTCGTGCTGCTTGATCCCGAGGCGATTGACGAATGCCGTGCGGAGGCGCTCGATCTTGTCGTTGGCCTCGGCGAACGAGAGCGCCACGTCGCCCTCCACGATGGCCGTCTTGCGGGGGAAGCGGGGGAGGTTGTTCTCCCACATGTCGCGGGTGCTTCGGATCTCACGGTAGGCCATGGCATTCTCCTGAGCGGAGGGAACACCGGAGGCGGTGCTGGGTGTCAGGTGTTAGGGGGTGGGGGCAGGTTGGGAGCCAGGCCTGCCACTCTTGCCGGTCTCTTGTACCCCAACACCTATCCCCGAACACCTAACACCGCCTGCCTTCACAGCGTCCAGGGCTCGCGCTTCGGGCGGTCCACCCAGCGGCTGGCGTCGGGGTCGCCGATGAAGTCCTCCTTCACGGGGTCCCACTTGAGCGGGCGGCCGAGCCAGTAGGCGAGGTTGCCGAGGTGGCAGACGGTGACAGCGCGGTGGCAGAACTCCACGTCGCGGAAGGGCCGCTCGCGGGTGACGACGCAGTGGAGGAAGTCGCCGGCCAGGCCGCCGTTGCCCTTGTAGCCGAGCATTTCGACGGGGCGGAGGGGCTGGCCCATCCTGCCGCGCGAGGCCTCGCCCGCGGTGCCTTTGTAGGTGATGTCGGGCGCGCCGCCGTGGTACATGCGGAAGCCGTTGGCGTAGACGTAGGTGAGCAGCTTCACGTCCTTGCCGTCGGGCGGGAGGATCTCGACGGGGCCGGTCTCCTGGAGGTCCATGGCGAACACCACGGCGCCGAACTTGTGCGCGCCCCAGTCGGTCATGCCGCCGCCCGAGTAGTCCTTCCAGGCGCGGAAGCCGAGGCGGCCCTTGTTGTAAGGCGCCCAGGGCGCGGGGCCGAGCCAGAGGTCCCAGTCGAGGCCGGGCGGCACGGGTTCGGGCGGCAGATCGCAATCGCGCGAGGGGCCGCCGACGCCGACGAAGGCCTCCTTGACCTCGCCGATGGCGCCGCTGCGGATGTAGCGCGCGAGCGCCCCATAGTCGCCCAGCACGCGCTGGCTGCCGCCGGAGAAGACGCGGCCGAAGCGGCGCGCCGTCTCCACCATCTTCCGCCCCTCGCGGATCGTCAGCGTCTCGGGCTTCTCGCAGAAGACGTCCTTGCCGTTCTTCATCGCCTCGCAAGCGATGATCGCGTGCCAGTGGTCGGGCGTGCCGATCATCACGGTGTCAATGCGCGGGTCGCCCGTGATCTCGCGGAAGTCGTTGATGGACGCGCAGTCGGTGTTTCCGTACTTACGGTCCATGGCCGCCTTCATGTTTTCGCGCTTGGACTTCACCACGTCGCAGACGGCGAGCACCTGCACCTGGGGGAAGTTGGAGAAGCCGGTGAGGTCGCCGCTGCCGCGTCCTCCCATGCCGATGCCGCCCATCGTGATGCGGTCGCTGGCGGGGGGCCGCGGGGCTTCCTCGGGCGTCCGCGCGGGCCGGCGCGCGCCGCCGAGGGCGCTGGAGGTGAGGAAGTAGGGCCCCGCCGCCAGGGCGACCGATCCCATGAAGCCGCGGCGGGAGGTGACTCGCATATGTCGCGCCATCGCTGACTCCTTTCCTCGAGCGTTCGGGCGACACCGGCTCTCTGCATTATAGCCCGGCGGATGACAGGCTCCTAGCGGCGCCGCCTGGGGCCGGCGACGCGGCGGGTCGAGGCGAGGGGGCGGAGGCGCGCGAAGCGCGCGAGCAGGCACCGGGTGCGCTGCCGATGTCGCCGCCTGAGGGCGAGGGCCGCCGCGGGGGCGATGGGCGTCGCCCGGGCCTTGCGTTTCCTGACACGTGGCGCGGGCTCGGGCCGAAGCGGGATCACGGGCACCGCGTCCTCGACCACCGCGTGCGTCTCCTCGCCGGCGGCCGGCGGCGGCTCGCCGTCCGTGTCGCCCAGGGCGGCGACCTCGGGCACCGCGATGTCCTCGACCTCGGTGTCGGCGGCGGCGTCCTCGTCGCTGGCTGCCGCGGCGGGCGGCGGGGCCGGCTCGGGGGGCGTAGCCTCGGGCGCCTCGGGCTCCGGGGGCGGGGGCGTGGGCGCCACGAGTTCGGTCTCGCTGAGCGGCGTGTCGTCGAGGAGCACGATGCGGATGTCGCCGTGGGCGCCGGCTTGCTCGGCGCGCACGCGGCGGCGGCGGATCAGCTCGAGGAGGGCCATGAAGGCGTGGATGAGCCCGAGGCGGCCGTCGGCCGGGTTGAACAGCTCGCGCAGCGTGGCGTGGCGGCGCGAGCGCAGCTCGTCGAGCAGGTCGTTGCAGTAGGCGCTGGCCGGGCGCTCGTCCAGCACGATGTGGCGGGTCGGGTCCAGCGTCGTCTGGCTCAGGATCACCTTGAAGGCGGCCACGAGGTCCCACACGGTCACCTCGCCGAGGAGGATGGGCAGGTTCTCCTCGGGGGCGCGCTCGGGCAGGCCGAGCGCGGCGGCGGCGCCGCGGGTGAACTTGAGGGCCTGCTCGTCGGCCCGGGCGGCGAGCGCGCGGGCGGCGTCCTTGAAACGCTTGTACTCGATCAGTTGGCGGATGAGGTCGGCCCGCGGGTCCTCCTGCTCCTCGTCGCCCTCGCGTTCGGGCTGGGGCAGGAGCATGCGCGACTTGATCTCCATCAGCGTGGCGGCCATGACCAGGAACTCGCCCGCGAGGTTCACGTTGACCTGCTGCATCACCTCGAGGTGCTGGAGGTACTGGTCGGTGATGCGTGCGATGGGGATGTCGGCGATCTCGACCTCCTCCTGGCGAATCAGGTACAGGAGGAGATCGAGGGGGCCGCTGAAGGCCTCCAGGTCCACCTTGTAGCCGTAGCTTTCCTCTTCGTAGGACGACACCATGCGCGCCTCAGGAGCCAAGCAGGAGACGGACGAGGAACGTGTGCGGCGGGAGGAGGACGAGGTCAATCGCTCGCGAGACGATCAGCACGAGGAAGACGACGGACATCGCGGGCGCGAGGCGCTCGTAGGCGATGGCCTGCTCGCGCGGCAGCAGGTTGCGCAGCACGTGGGAGCCGTCGAGCGGCGGGATCGGGATGAGGTTGAAGAGGGCCAGCCCCACGCTGATCTGGAGCAGGATGAAGAGCATGATCCAGAAGTACCGCCCGATCTCGGACGCTGGAGCGGCGGGGAACGCGCGCAGCAGGAGGGCCACCACCACCGCCGTCGCCAGGTTGGCCGCCACGCCGGCGAGCGAGACCAGAATGTCGTCGCGGCGCGGATGGCGGAAGTTGTAGGGATTCACCGGCACCGGCTTGGCCCAGCCGAAGGGCGCGAAGAGCAGGCACAGCGCGCCGATCGGGTCGAGGTGCGCGAGGGGGTTGAACGTCAGCCGGCCCAGGTGCTTCGCCGTGGGGTCGCCGCACAGGTAGGCCGACCAGCCGTAGGCGAACTCGTGGATCGTCAGGGCGAAGAGCAGCGGGGGAATCCGCAGCACGAACAGCGTCAGGTCGAAATCCGGCATGGGGCGACACCCGTGGGACTTGTGGTTGGCCGTGTTTGTACCACAGGCGTGCCGGCAAGTCAAGCTCGCTTGACTTCCACGGGCCGGATCACTATCATGAGTCGAGAATCGCCGAGAGCAGAGACCCGAGGCCGCTGGAGGCGAACCATGCCGGAAGCCGACCACAGCGAAGCGCCGGTGAGGCGCAAGCGCACGAGTCACGACGACCTCGACTTCGAGATAGCCTTCTACGAGCGAATCCTCAAGCGATTGCCCGATTCCGTGGATGTGCTGATGGCGCTCGGCAACGACTACACCGAGCGCGGCCTCCACGAGAAGAGCCTGCCGGTGGACGAGCGCCTCTGCCGCCTCCGGCCCAACGACCCGATCATCCATTACAACCTTGCCTGCTCCTACTCGCTCGTCGGCCGGGTGGACCAGGCCATCGAGACCCTCGAGCACGCCATCGGCCTCGGCTACCACGACTGCACCTACCTTCAGCGCGACCCCGACCTCGAGGGCATCCGCCGCGACCCGCGCTTCCAGGCCCTCCTCGGGCGCGTGATGCGGCAACAGGTCACCTCCTGACCTTGTCGCCCGCGCCGGCACCAGGGAGCCGACATGGACGAGCCGCTCTCCTCCTACGCGCGCGTCGGCATCATCCACTTCATGCTCTGGCCCCAGACGATGAGCGGCGAGGGCCCCATCGCCGAAACCTTCGAGCGCCTCGCCGCCGACGCCGCCTTCGACGCCGTCGAGGTCACCCGCATCCACGACCCCGCCGCGCGGCGCCGCGTGCGCGACATCGCCCAGACCGCCCGCCTCACCCTCGCCTTCGGCGCCCAGCCGATCCTGCTCGGGGGCAGGCTCGACCTCAACGCCCCCAGCGACACCGACCGCACCGCCGCCATCGAGGCCGTCCAACGGGCCATTGACCAGGCCATCGAGCTGGGCGCGGCCGGCTGCGCCGTCCTCAGCGGCCCCGACCCCGGCGAGGGCGGGCGCAAGGCCGCGACCGACCGGCTCGTGGACTCGCTCAAGTGGCTGTGCGACTATGCCGCGCACAGGGGCGGACCGCCCATCGTGCTCGAGACCTTCGACCGCGTGCCCTTCGGCAAGAACTGCCTCATCGGCCCCAACGCCGAGGCCGCCGAGGTGGCCCGCCGCGTGCGGCGCGACTTCCCGTCGTTCGGCCTGATGATCGATCTCAGCCACCTGCCGCTCCAGGGCGAAACCCCGCAGCAGGCGGTGAGCGCCGTGCGCGACTACCTCGTCCACGCCCACATGGGCAACTGCGTGATGCGCGACGCGGCCCACGAGGCCTACGGCGACAGCCATCCCCGCTTCGGCGTGCCCGGCGGCGAGAACGACGTGCCGCAGCTCGCCGACTACCTGCGCGCGCTGCTCGACGCCGGCTTCCTCAGCACCACGTGGCGCCCGATCCTCAGCTTCGAGGTCAAGCCGCTCCAGGGCGAATCCGTCGAGGCCCTCCTCGCCGGCTCCAAACGCACCCTCGCCGCCGCCTGGGCCGCTGCCTGAACCCCCTTGAGGGGGCCGCATGCCCGTGGGAATCGTGCTCTTCTCCCTCGCGCTCTCGCTTGCCGCCGCACAGGAGCCTGCCATGCCCCAGCCCGCGCTCGTCAGCCTCGACCCGCCCGTGCTCCTGCCCGACGGCTCGGAGTTCAAGACCTGGCAGCCCGTGCTTGAGTTCTCAAGGACGTACTACGTGGACGGCTCGGCGGGTTCGGACGAGAACGCGGGCACAAAGGAGGCGCCGTTCAAGACCATTCAACGCGCGGCGATGGTGCTCGAGCCCGGCGAGCGCGCGATCGTGGCGGCGGGGGTCTACCGCGAATGGGTGCAGCCGCGCCGCGGCGGCACCGGGCCCGACAAGATGATCAGCTACCAGGCCGCCCCCGGGGCCGACGTGGTCATCCGCGGCTCCCGCGTGGTGACCGAGAAGTGGACCTCCCTCAGCTCGCTCCGAGGGGTCTGGGCGCTGAAGATCGAGGCCAGGTGGTTCCGGCACGGTTACAACCCATTCCTCATCCCCAACATCACGCCCGAGCAGTTCGAGCCGATGGACTGGGCTCACGGCTGGCGCGGCAAGAAGCCCTACACGCTGCCCCGCGGCCTCGTGTTCCAGGATGGCCGCCGCCTGCGCCAGGTGAACGAGCGCGACGACCTGGCGAGGGAGGCGGGCACCTATTGGGTCGCGTTGGAGACAGGCGGCCCCGCCATCCTGGTCCGCCCCTTCGGCGACGCCGACCCCAACCGGGCCACGATGGAGATCACCACGCAGCAATGCGTCTTCGCCCCCGGAGAGACGGGCCTCGGCTACATCCACGCCAAGGGCTTCACCATCGAGCACGCGGGCAACCCCTTCCCCTTCCCGCAGTACGGCGCGCTCTCCACCTGGCGCGGCCACCACTGGCTCATCGAGCATAACACGGTGCGCCAGGCCAACGGCGTGGGCATTGACATCGGCGACCAGTTCTGGGGCCTGCCGCAGCCCAAGACGAAGCCCGCCTGGCACATCGTCCGCCGCAACGCGGTCACCGACTGCGGCGTGTGCGGCATCCAGGGCCTCGCCGCCACCCACTGCCTGGTCGAGGAGAACCTCCTCTGCAACAACGCCTTCCACCCCGTCGAGCAGTACTGGGAGACGGGCGCAATCAAGCTCCACTGCAACAACGGCACCCTCATCCGCCGCAACCGCATCTTCGACACCCACCACGGCTGCGGCATCTGGATGGACTTCGCCAACGTGAACTCGCGCTGCACGCAGAACCTCGTGGTCGGCTCGCGCACCGTGCACGGCGGCATCTTCCTCGAGGCCTCGCTGCGGCCCAACCTCATTGACCGCAACGTCATCTGGGACACCCAGGGCGCCGGCCTCTACGAGCACGATAGCCGCGGCCAGACCTTCGCCCACAACTTCATCGGCCGCAGCTCCGGCCCGGCCATCCTGCTCCGCGGCAAAGTCACCGACCGCAAGGTACACGGCGAGCCGGTCGGCAACGGCGGCCACGTCGCCGTCAACAACGTCTTCTTTGCCAACAAGGAGGGGATCAGCACGAAGTGCGAGCAGGCCGACGTGAGCCACAACCTCAGCGACGGCGTCGTGGCCAGCTTCGACCGCGAGTCGCTCACCCTCACCTGGCACGTGACGGGGCCGGCGCCCTGGTGTCAGGCCCTCGCCCCGATCACCCACGACTTCTTCGGGCGGGTCTGGCCGCCCGACACGCGGCTCCCCGGCCCCTTCCGCGACGTGCCCTCGAAGCCGACGGCCCTGCGCCTCTTCGGCCCCGAGGCCGCCGCGCCCTGACAGGTGCGCCCGCGTATGGCGGACACTGTGGGCGGCGTGTCCCACGCCGCGGTACGCGCGACAGGGACGTCCCGCCCACAAGCGCAGCCGAGCGCGGCTGTGCCACATGCTGCCTGGGCCGCATTCCACGCAACAGTCATTCCCAGTGCGGGCTCTCACCCGTATGCATTCGGACATGGTCTGGCTCGAGGCCGCGTTTCCCAAACCGCCTCGTCTCGAGTAGAATAGCCAGGTCGTCGGGCCGCGCCCCGCGGCCCCACGGCCTCTCACCCAACCGGACCGGAGCGCGCCTGTGAAAGCTGCTGCCGCTGTTCTCGAGAGGTTCAACGAGCCGCTCGTGTATCGCGAGTTCGAGGTTCAGCCACTCGCGGAGGGCGAGGTGCTGGTGAAGATCGCCGCCGCCGGCGTGTGCGGATCGGACGTGCACATGTGGCGCGGCAAGGACCCCCGTACGCCGCTGCCGATGATCCTCGGCCACGAGGCCGTCGGCACCGTCGCCGACACGGGCGGCGAGAAACGCGACCTGCTCGGCCGCGTGCTGCGGCCCGGCGACACAGTGATGTGGGAGCGCGGCGTGATGTGCGGGCGATGCTACTACTGCGTCGTGCGCAAGGAGCCGTCGCTATGCCCCCACCGCCGCACCTACGGCATCTCATTCTCGTGCGCCGAGCCGCCGCACCTGCGCGGCTGCTACGCCGAGTATCTGCACGTGAAAGCGGGCGCGCCCTTCCTCCGCATTGACGACGCGATGGACCCCGCGGTGCTCGTGGCCGCGTCGTGCTCGGGCGCCACGGCGGCGCACGCCATCGAGGTCTCGCGCATCCGCCCGGGCGACGTGGTGCTCGTCGTCGGCCCAGGCCCTGTCGGCCTGTTCTGCCTGGCCTTCGCGCTCAAGGCGGGGGCCAGCCGCGTCTACGTGGCGGGCACGCCGGCCGACGCCTCCCGCCTCGACATGGCCCGGGCCTTCGGCGCGGCCGGCACGATCAACGTCGGCGAGATGAGCGCCGACCAGCGCAGGCAGTATCTCCTCGACGCCACCGGCGGCTTCGGGCCGAACGTGGTCCTCGATTGCACCGGCTCGGTGCGCGCACTCGAGGAGAACATCGCATTGGTTGCCCCCGGCGGCACGTATGCCATCCCCGGCATCGCCGAGCCGCGCGAGCGGTTCCCCATTGACCTCTTCGCCTGGATCGCCCGCAAGAATGTGGCGTTGCAGGGCGTGTGGGTGAGCGACACGAATCACCTGTGGCAGGCGGTCCAGCTCGTGCTCTCGCGCCAGTTTCCCTTCGAGCAGCTCGTCACCCACACGTTCCCGCTGGCCGAGGCGATGGCCGGCCTGGCGGCGGTGGAGAAGTGCGAGGCGGTGAAAGCCGTACTAAGGCCGTGATACGTGAAACGTGACGCGTGAGAAGACGCAGAGCGCCCGAGGCATCCGGCATTTGTCTCTTCTCACGTATCACGCATCACGTACCACGCATCACGCAACAGGAGTCTGCGAATGCTGGACCATGGCGAACAGCCCTTCGGCAACGTGAAGGCCCGCGTGCTCTCGGTGCAGACGCTGATCATCGGCAGCGGGGCGGCGGGGCTGAATTGCGCCGAACACCTGCACGAGCTGGGCATGAGCGACCTGCTCGTCGTCACCGACCAGCTCGGCGGCGGCACGTCGTACAACTCGGGCTCCGATAAGCAAACCTACTACAAGATCGGCGTCTTCGGCGACGTGCCCGACAGCCCGATGGAGTTCGCCCGCACGCTCACGGCCGGCGGCATGATGCACGGCGACCTCGCCTACATCGAGGGCCTCGGCTCGGCCCCCGAGTTCTTCCACCTCGTGCGCAACGGCGTGCCCTTCCCCTTCAACGCCTACGGCGCCTTTGTGGGCTACAAGACCGACCACGACCCGCGCCAGCGGGCGACGAGCGCCGGCCCCAAGACCTCACAATTCATGGTCGCCCGCTCCCTCGCCCAGGTGCGCCGCAACGCCACGCCGGTCCTCGACCGCGTCGAAGTCATCCGCCTGCTCACGGCTGGCGAGGGCACCGAGAAGCGGGTGATCGGCGCCGTGGCGTTGGAGCTGGACAAGCTGGACGCCCCGAACTTCGGCCTCCTCGTGCTCAACGCCGAGAACGTGGTCATGGCCACGGGCGGGCCGGGCGAGATGTACCGCATCTCGGTCTACCCCCACGGCCAGATCGGCAACCACGGCCTCGCCCTCGAGATCGGCGCCGTGGCCAACAACCTCGCCGAAAGCCAGTTCGGCCTCGCCTCCACGAAGTTCCGCTGGAACCTCTCCGGCACCTACCAGCAGGTGATCCCCTGCTACTTCTCGACCGACGCCGCCGGGCGCGACCGCCGCTACTTCCTCAACGACTACTTCGAGACGACACGCCAGGTGGCGGCCAACACCTTCCTCAAGGGCTACCAGTGGCCCTTCCACGCCGCGCGGCTCCAGAACCTCGGCTCGTCGGTGGTGGACATCGCGGTGGCCAACGAAGTGGCCGCGGGCCGGCGCGTGTTCATGGACTTCCTGTCGAACCCCGTGCCGGGCGAGGGGATGGGCGAGTTCTCGCTGGCCGACGTGGGCGACGAGGCCCGCCGCTACCTCGAGCGCTCGGGCGCCCTCCAGGCCACGCCCTACGAACGCCTCGCCCACATGAACCCCGAGAGCATCGAGCTCTACGCCGAGCATGGCATTGACCTCCGCGAGCCGCTCGAGTGCGCCGTGTGCGCCCAGCACAACAACGGCGGCCTGCGCGGCTCGATCTGGTGGGAGTCGAACATCCGCCACCTGTTCCCCATCGGCGAGTTGAACGGCGCGCACGGCGTGCGCCCGGGCGGCAGCGCGCTCAACAGCGGCCAGGTGGGCGGCCTGCGCGCCGCCCAGCGCATCCAGGCCGTCTACCACGCCGGCCCGATGCCGCTGGCCGAGTTCCGCAAGCTCGCCGCGGCCCAAGTGAAGGACGAGGCGAAGGAGATCCGCCGCCTCCTCAAGTCGCCCGCCTCGGCCCCCACGCCCGCCCAGGTGCGCGGCGAGATCCAGGACCGCATGAGCGCCGACGCCGCGTTCCTGCGTTCGGCCGCGGGAATCGGCGACGCCGTGAGCGGGGCCAAGGCCCTCTGGGCGGCAGTGTCGGCCCACGGCATGCGGCTCGACGGGCGCGCCGACCTGCCCGCCGCCATCCAGAACGTCCACCTCACCCTCACCCACGTCGCCTTCCTCCAGACCATCCAGGCCCTCATCGAGCGGGGCGGCGGCAGCCGCGGCGGCTACATGATCCTCGACGAGAAGGGCGACCTCGCCGTCAAGACCAAGCGCGGCAGCGAACTGCCTCATCGCAGCGAGAACATGGCCCTGCGCGGCGAAATCCTCGAAACCCGCCTCGCCGGCGACGGCGATTTCGCGGTTGCCCCCGTCCCCGTCCGTCCCCTCCCCAACGACGATTCGTGGTATGAAACCACCTGGCGGCAGTGGCTGAGGGGCGAGATCTTCAAAGTGGGTGAGTAGGCGCTTGATGAGCGATTCGCTGCTGCCCGCCGACGCGAATCGGCGGATGTTCGATGGCCTCGCGCCGCGGTACGATCGGCTCAACCGCTTGCTGTCGCTGGGCCTGGACCGCGGCTGGCGACGCCGCGAGGCGGCGGCGCTGGCGCCGCGCGACGGCGAGCACTACCTCGACATCGGCTGCGGCACGGGCGATGTGGCGCTGGAGGTTCTGCGCCGGGCTCCTGGCTGTCGTGTGACGGGCCTCGACCCCTCGCGGCAGATGCTCGCCGTAGCAGCGGCCAAGGCGGCCCGAGCAGGTGTGACGGATCGGCTGACGCTGGTGTCGGGCAGCGTGGCCGCCTTGCCTTTCGCCGAGGGGGTGTTTCATGGCATCACGAGTGCGTTTGCGCTGCGCAGCTTCGCCGATCGCGCGCGGGCCTTCGCCGAGATGCGGCGGGTGCTGGCGCCCGGCGGGCGGGTGTCGCTGCTCGAGCTCACGGGGCCGAGCCACCGCCTGTCGCGCGCCGGCTACTGGCTCTACACGCGCACCTTCGGGGCGCTCATGTGCTGGCTCGTGTGCGGCGTGGTGAGCCCGTACCGCTTCCTGTGCCAGTCGGTAGATCGCTTCCCCGCCGCGGGCATCCCCGCCGAGTTGGGTACCGCGGGGTTCCAGGGCGCGTGCCGCCGGAGCCTGTCGGGCGGCATTGCCACGCTCTATCTCGCGCACGCGCCGTGATGCCTCTGCCCCACCAAGGATGCCAACAGGTATTGCGCGCGTTGGCATTCTTGGTCGGCGCCCTTGTTGTCCCCGGCCGGCGCTCAGTGGTACTGCGGCAGCATGGGGCCGTGGGCCTCGATGAGGTCGTCGCAGAGGGCCTTGATCTGGTCGAGGGTCAGTTCGGCGCTGGTGTGCGGGTCCAGATAGGCGGCGTGGTAGATGGCGTCCTTGCGGCCGGTCAGGGCGGCCTCGATGGTGAGCAACTGCACGTTGATGTTCGTGCGGTTGAGTGCGGCGCACTGCTCGGGCAGGTCGCCCACGTAGGTGCCCTGCACGCCGTTGCGGTCCACCATGCAGGCGACCTCAACGCAGGCCTTGGCCGGCAGGTTGGTGATGAGGCCGGTGTTGAGCACGTTGCCGCCCACGCGGATCGGCACGTCGGTCTCCATCGCGTTCATGATGTACGAGCCGTATTCGTGGCTCTTGGTGTGGGTGAGGGCCTTGTTGGCGACGATCTCGTCGCGCTGCTTCTTCCAGCCGGCGATCTGGGCGATGCAGCGGCGCGGATACTCGTCGAGCGGGATGTTGAACTCCTCGATCAGCTCGGGGGCCGTGCTCTTGATCCAGTAGGGCTGGTACTCGGCGGTGTGCTCGGAGGATTCGGTGACGTAGTAGCCGAACTTGAGCATGAGCTCGAAGCGCACCATGTCCCAGTGCTTCTTGGCGCCCTTCTTGCGGGCCTCCTCATTCATCTTCGCGGCGCGGCGCTTGATCTCGGGGTAGAGGTCCACCCCGCCGTCGGTGATCTCGAGCAGCCAGCCCTGGTGGTTGATGCCGGCGATCTTCCACTGGAGCTTCTTGACCTGGTCGCGCAGGCCCACGTGGCGCAGCAGCCCCTCGGCGCAGCCCTGGACGGAGTGGCAGAGACCGACGATCTTCACGGGGGTGCCGAGGAGCACGGCCCCGGTGATCATCGCCATGGGGTTCGTGTAGTTGAGCATCCAGGCGTCGGGGCAGACCTTTTCCATGTCGCGGGCGAAGTCGAGCATGACAGGGATGGTGCGGAGCGCGCGGAAGATGCCGCCGATGCCGAGCGTGTCGGCGATGGTCTGCCGCAGGCCGTACTTCTTCGGCACCTCGAAGTCAATGACGGTGCTCGGCTCGTAGCCGCCCACCTGGATGGCGTTGATCACGTAGTGGGCGCCCTTGAGGGCCTTGCGGCGGTTCTCGACGCCCAGGTGCGCGGTGATCTTCGCGCGGCCCGCGTTGATGTTGGCGTTGAGGGTGTCGAGCATGAGCTTCGACTCCTCGAGCCGCGTGGCGTCAATGTCGTAGAGCGCGATATGCGAGTCGCGCAGCGACTCGGTCAGCATCGCATCGCCGAGGACGTTCTTGGCGAAGATCGTACTGCCTGCGCCCATGAAAGTGATCTTCGGCATCCCACGGACTCCTTCGAAACGGGGGTGGACGGCTGCTCAAGGGCGTCCAGGATAGCCGAGAGCGGCGGAAAAGACAAGTGTTGACAGGCCTTTGCCGCGGGGGTATCCTCTGGGCATGTCTCGCGCCGCGCGTCTGGCGAAGCTGCTGCTGTCGGTGGCCGGCCTCGTGCTGGGCGGCGAGGGCGCGCCCGAGGCGAAAGCGCCCCCGGCGCCCTCGTTCCCGCCCGTGTCGGGGCTGGAGGCCCTGCGCGGCGGCCTGCGGCCTCTGCCCGACGGGCGGGTGGAGCTGTACTACGACGGGTCCGACCCGGCGCAACTCGGCGACTGGCGCGTCGAGGCGGGCCCGGCGCCGCAGATGGCCGAGGGCGAGCTGCGCCTCGGCTCGGACGAGAGCCACACGCTGCGGCACGTGATGGACTTTCTGGGCGCGGTGGACGTTGCGGGCGCGTGCCGCATCGTGGAGCCGCTCGGCAGCCACGGGCATTGCTCGGTGGCCCTGCACGCCGGCCCGGGGCGCGGCTACTGGCTGAACCTGCGCGAGTGGCACCCGGAACTCTACCGCGAGGACGGACAGGCCGCCGTGCTGGCCGCAGCCGAGGCCCGGCTGCGCCAGGGCCTTACCCACACGTTTCACGTGGCGCGCGCAGGCAACCAGTTGCGCGCGTGGCTCGGCCAGGGGGTGCGGCTGCGCGCGCCCGACAGCGCCTACCACCAGGGCTCGGTGCTGCTCCGGGCCTGGCGCGTGCGGGCGGGGTTCCGCGGCCTGTGGCTGATGGGCCGGCCCGACCCGCAGTGGCTGGCCGCCAACCCGGGCGTGGCAGGCCAGCTCGAGGCCCTGCGCCTCTACCACGGCGGCGTGGCCGCGGTGCAGCCGCTCTGGGCGAGCGGGCAGCGCGCCGAGGCCCTTGCCAGGGCGAAGGCGCTCGCTGCCGAAGAACCGTTTGCCAAGGCGCCCGCCGCTGCGAAGTGGCTCGTGGAGGATGCCCAGGCCGTGGCCGACTTCTGGCAGGCCGTCGAGACGGCCCTCGCCCGTCTCAAGCCGGGCGACGCGCTTCAGGCAGAGGGCGCCCAGGCCACGTTCCAGAGGTACGAGCAGGGCCTGCTCATCGTGCGGGCCGGCGGCGCCGACGTGCCGAAGAAGCCTGCCAGCCTTGCCGACGGCGAGCTTCTCGCCCTGGCCGCCCGCGTGCGGCAGGCCGAGGGGGGGCGCGATCACCTCGCCCTGGCGCTCCCGCGGCTGGGCGGCGACGGGGCCGACGCGGCCGCGGCGCTCGCGGAGCTCGAGCTGGCCCGGAAGGCGGGAGCGGATGTCGCCCGCCATCGCGGCCTGTTGATCCCACGGCCGCCGACGGCCGAGAAGAGCGGCCTGCCGTCGCCGGCAGCCGGGCCGCGGGTGGCCTACGAGGGCAAGCCGCTCTACATCGAGGCCGAGGCGGCGGTCGCGCGGGTCGGCGCGATGGAGGTGGGGCGCGACGAGGCCGCCTCCGGCGGGCGCTTCGTGTGGGAGCCGCCCGATGAGGACGGCGGCCAGTACGGCAAGCCGTCGTCGCGGGTCGTGTTCCACGTGCTCGCGAACGAGCCCGCCACCGTCTACCTGTGGGCGCGGGTGCGGCCGCCCTCGTCCAGCGCCAACTCCTTCTTCGTCGCCGTGGCGCCCGAGGGGGTGGAGAGCCCGAGCCTGAAGGCGTGGCACCTCGCCCCAAAGGCCGGGTGGCACTGGGAGCCGTTCAACCTGGCTTCGGCCGTGGACGAGGGCAGCACGAGGCCCAGCCCGGTGCCGCTTCAGCCGGGGGTGAATGCTCTCGTCTTCGCGGTGCGTGAGCGCGCGGTGGGCCTCGACAGGCTCTACCTCAGCAATGGCCCCGAGCCGCCGAGTCAGTAGGAAAGAACTGCCTGTAGGGGGTTTCCCCCCAGGCCCTGGGTGAGATTTCCCGGGAGGGCGGGGGTGCGGGGGAGGGAGCCCCTCTCGAAAGAGGGGTTCCCTCCCCCGCAGGCTCGCGCCAGAATCTCATCGCTCTTCTGTCATGCGTCGAAGAATGTCCCAGAAGGCCCCGCGGGCGCCTGCGCGGATGGCCGCGGAGAGGGTGGAGTTGTCGTTGTAGTTGTAGTTCGCGGCGCTCTCGCCGCCGGAGGGGAAGAGGAATCGCTCATCGCCTGCGATGAGGCGGCGGACGTAGTCGTGAGCGTCCGGGCCGAGGGCCGGCTCGAGGTAGTAGGCGGGGCGCAGCAGGCCCTCCTCGTCGTCGCCTCGGCCCAGCCAACGGGCGAGGGGGGTGCCGGGATAGAGGCGCACGCCCAGGCTCGTGCCGACGCGCGAGGGGTTCATCTCCTTGAGCGCCTCGATGCAGGCGCGGAGTGTGTCGCGCGTCTCGCCCGGCCCGCCGAGCAGGAGGTCGAACATGAAGGGGATGGCGTGGCGGTGGCACGCGGCGGCGGCCCGGCGCAGATCGTCGAGCGTGTGGGTGCGGCCCAGGGTGGCGAGCATGCGCGCGTCGGTGTGGTCGGCGGTGAAGTCCACCCCCGCGCAGCCGGCCCGGGCCATGGCGGCGGCGAGTTCGTCGTCGAAGCCGTCGGGCACGGCATAGGCGTACCAACGGATGCGGCAGCCGAGGCCGCGGCGGGCCATCTCGGCGCACACGGCCAGGGCGTGGTCGCGCGGCACGTTGAACTCGGCGTCGCAGGTGTGAAACACGTCTACGCCCTGCTGCCGCACCAGGCTCTCCAGTTCATCGGCGACCTGGGCGGGCGTGCGGGCGACGAGTCGTGTGCCCTTGGCCACGGGGTCGGCGCAGTAGGTGCAGGCGCGGGGGCAGCCGCGCTTGGTCTCGAAGCCCACCTGGCCGCCCTCGGCGAGGTAGCGGGGGTTGTCCACCACGTCGCGGCGCCAGACGGGCATGGCCGCGAGGTCGTGGCGGAAGGGCGGGTTGTCGCAGGCGACGCGCCCGTTGCGGCGGGCGAGGAGGCCGGGCACGTCGTCCACGGGCGCGCCGTGGGCGAGGCCGTGGGCGAGGCGGCGGAGGGGCTCCTCGCCCTCGCCGCGGATGGCGTAGTCGGCCTCGCAGAAGGCGAGCGCGGCGTGGGGGAAGATCGAGAAGCCCACGCCCCCGAGCACGATGGGCGCATCGGTGGCCGCGCGGATGCGGCCGATGAGCGCCCTCGTGCGGGCGAGGCAGAAGTCGCGGCTCGCGGCGAACGAGTCGTCCACGTTCCGCACGCTCACGGCCACGAGCAGCCACTCGCGGCGGCGGAGCGTCGCGTCAATGGCCGCCTCGGGCGAGGGCGCGAAGGCCAGGTCGAGCAGTTCGACGTCGAACCCTGCATCGCGCAGGTGCTGGCCGATGTGGTCGAGGCCCACCGGCGTCACGGGAGGCCTCATCAGGTTGGGGTTGACGAGGAGGACGGGGCGCATCACGGCTTCCGCTTGTTCTCGAACCAGGCCGGGCCGCCCCACTTGCCGGTCACGACCACGTCCAGGTCGCCGTCGCCGTCGAGGTCCACCGCGTGGATTTCCATGCCGGAGCCGACGCCTTCGTTGTAGGAGAGCACGTGCTTAGCCCAAGTGGGCGATGGCCCGGGGCGGAACTCGTACCAGTAGACGCCGAGGGGGCCGAACTCGTCGGGGTCGCCGCCGTTGTGGGCCATGAAGCGCTTGCCCGTCACGAGGTCGAGGTCGCCATCGCCGTCCAGGTCGGCCAGGGCGAGGCTGTGGGGCTGCGACCAGGTGTCGTCAATGACGTGCTGCTTCCACGAGACGGCCGCGCCCTCCTTGACCTGCTGGTACCAGAAGATGCCGTGCTTGTGGGCGTTGGAGGTCACCACGTCGTTCAGGCCGTCGCCATTGACGTCGTGGACGAGGATTTGCGGGGTGTGGTCGGCCTTGCCGTCCCTGGCGCCGAGCGCCCAGGGGTGCTCGGTCCACTGGCCTTTGCGGGGATCGGCGGGGGCCTCGAACCAGGCGTCGGGGCGGAGCACGTCGGGGCGCTTGTCGCCATTGATGTCGCCCACGCCTGCCCCGAAGTTCATCGGCTTGGGCGAGATGACGTGCTTGACCAGGCCGCGCTTGCCCGAGGCCAGGATGCCGACTTCGTACCACACGGTCGGCTGCGTGTGGGCGAGGATTTCGTGGGCCTTGCCGTCGCCGTCAACGTCGGCGAGGTCGCCGCACTCGAAGTTGCCGGCCTTGTCGGCGACCTCCTCGGGCCACTCGCCCGCGGCGCCGAGGGTGTTGCGGCTCCAGGTGACGCTCGTGGAGAACCAACCGCACGACACCACGTCGGGCTTGCCGTCGCCGTCCACGTCGAGCGGCAGGTTCATGAAGTCGTCGGCGTAGCCCTTGCCCTTGTCGTCCACCGTGCCGCGGACGGAGCGCACCTTGAGGGGCTTGAAGTCGGGCGCGAGATAGAGGAACGGGCCGGCCACGATATCGAGCTTGCCGTCGCCATTGAAGTCCGCCACCCCACACGCCTCGGTGCGCACGTTGCCGATTCGATGCAGCACAAACTTGATCGGCGATTCCGTCGCCCCCTTGGCCTCCGGCGGCCCCTCCCCCGCCACCGCGCCGCAGAACCACAATGCCAGCACAAACACAGCCTGTAGTCTCATCGCCATCCCGTCCTCAACGTGATTCATGGGTCCGGCAGCGCTATGCGCCCAGCTTCTTCTTGCGCTCCTGCCCGAGGGCATCGGCGGCGAACATGGCGTCCACGACGCCTTCGGAGGTGACCTCGAAGGCGTGGCTGGCGCACAGGGAGCCGGGGCCGGCGCAGGCGTCGCCGATCAGCTTGAAGCGCTCGCGCGCGGCGCCCGCCAGGCCCAGGTCGCCCAGCGTCACGGGCAGGCCCACCGCGATGCACCAGTCCACGATGGTGTAGAGGTCCTCGGTCCGCACGTCGGGGTCCATGCAAAGCTGGCTGGCGACGCCGAAGGCGACCTTTTCGCCGTGCATCATGCCGAGCGCCCTGCACTCGGGGTAGCCGGTGAGCAGGTTGCCGATCATGTGGGCGGTGGCGAGGCCGCCGCTCTCGAAGCCGAGGCCGGAGTGGAGGACGTTGGTCTCGATGACCTTCTCGACGGCGGGGGTAACGACGTGGAGCTCGGCGGCCCGCCGGGCCTCGACGCCGAACTCCAGGAGCGTGTCGTAGCACAGGCGCGCGAGGGCCACAGCGGCCAGGGTGGGCGTGCCGCCGCCCAGGTTGAGCACCTTGCGGGTGCGCATGGCGGCCTGGGTCTCCACCCAGGTCGAGAGCGCGTCGCCCATGCCGGCCACCAGGGCGCGCACCGGGGCGTTGGCGATCACCTGGGTGTCCACCATCACGATGTCGGGGTTGAAGGGCCAGCAGTCGAAGCCCATGAAGTCGCCCTTCTCGCTGTACCACACGGTGGCGGCGCTGGTGGGCGAGTCGTTGGAGGCGATGGTGGGGCAGGTGATCATGCCGAGCTTGCCCTGGACGGCGACCGCTTTCGCGGTGTCGAGGGTCTTGCCGCCGCCGATGCCGACCGACACGTCGGCGCCCTTCTCCCGGGCGATGGCGAGCACGCGGGCCGCCTCGGCCTTCGTCGTTTCGCCCCGGAACTCGACGTCCACAACCTCGAGCCTGGCGTCCTTGAGGCTCTGGAGCACGGTCTCGCCGACGGCGGCCTTGACGCGCGGGTCCCACAGCACGAGGGGCTTCTTGCCCACCAGGCCGATGTAGCGGCCCGCCTCGGCCAGCACGTTGCGGCCCTGGACGTACTTGCGCGGCGCGATGAGGACGGATTTCATGTCACTGGGCCTCCTTTGCCTTCAGGACGGGTTGGGCGGCGGCCCCCGAGGCCGCGTTGTGCCGGGCGCGTTCGGCCATGGCGTTGCCCTGGGCGAGCACCACGACGCCGAGGATGAGCACCACGATGGCCGCGACGATCCACTACACGCTCCGCTTGCTGGCGCCCTTCCACTCGCCGGTGCGGAAGCCGTGCAGGTTGCCGATGATGATGGCGAAGGACATGAAGGCGGGATAGCCGACGGGCACGCCCAGCGAGCCCAGGCGGCCCCAGCCGAGGGCGAAGAAGAACACGGCGGCGTCGTGCAGCAGCGCCATGGCGAAGGCCAGGCACAGCGTGCGCCCGACGCCCGGCTGGAACAGGTGGCCCCAGGTCTTGTTCTTCGTGAGCTTGCAGGCGCAGTAGCCGCAGGCCGAGAGCACGCCGCCCCACAGGATCAGGCAGGTGACGGCCCAGGCCACGGCGACGCCCTTGTTGCCGGCGGCCTCGGCGGCCTTGGCCACCGGCCCGGCGTAGCCCGACGCCACGGCCCAGCACGCGCACAGCACGCCCGAGACGACGCCGACGAGGACTCCGATGAGCATCCTGGGCCTCTGGGCCCCGGCGGTCTCGTCGGGCGTGGCGGCGGCCTTGGCGCTGGCCTCCTTGAGCATGGCCGCCCGCGCGGCCACGATGACGCCGACCACGCACACCCCCACGCCCGCCAGGATCACGGCCCCGTGCTCGGTCGCCATGTCCTTCGGGTTGAAGAGGGCCATGGGCAGGAGCGACCCCGTGACGATCTGTGCGCCGTAGTTGAGCGCGTAGGCCAGGGACAGGCCGATGAAGGCGAAGCTCAGGCCCAGCGTCATCGAGCCCAGGCCCCACAGGAAGCCGAAGATCAGCACGGGCAGCAGCTTCGCCATCGCCACGTTGCCGTAGACGCCGAAGAAGTCCTCCACCACGGCCGGCCCGACCACCACCGGCAGCAGCACGGTGACGAAGAAGAAGAACGGCCCCCACAGCACCTCCCAGGGCGTGTCTTTCCTCACGAACTTGCTGGGCAGGCCGAACGACCCGCCGCACGCCGCGCCGAGGAACAGGAAGAGAAAGCCCAGCCAGATCTCCATCGTGCGTGCTCCTTAGTCAGGAGGCTCCGGATCATCCATCGGACGGGTCGGGCCGGCCCGACGGGTTCCACGTCGCATGGGGCCTCACCCCAGCTTGCGCAACCGCGCGTGAATGCCCTTGAGGGCTGGGTACAACTGCTCGAACGTCGCATACCACTCGGCGTACTGCGCCGTGAGCGCCGCGTTCGGCTCATAGACGCGGCCGGGACGGGCCACGTGGTCGTAGGCGTCCTGCTCGTCGCGGTAGAGGCCGACGCCGATGCCGGCGAGAATGGCGGCGCCCAGGGGGGTGGCCTCCTCGAGCTCGGGCGTCTCGATCGGCTTGCCCGCCACGTCGGCCTTGTTCTGCATGGCGAAGCGGTTCTTCGTGCCCCCGCCCACGGCCACCAGCGACTCCGCCTTGAGGCCGAAGCCGCGCTCGAGTCCCTTGAGGATCTGGAGGAACTGATAGCTGAGGCCCTCGACGACGGCGCGGGTCATGTCGCCCTTGGACACGATGTTGCGGAGGCCGACGAAGGCGCCGGCCGACGAGGCGTCCACGATGGGGAAGCTGCTGCCGGACATGTGGGGGAGGAACATGACGCCGTGGGCGCCTGGCGGCGCGGCGGCGGCTGCGGCCATCAGGTAATCCCAGTCCACGCCGCCCTCGGCTTCGGCCTTGCGTTTCTCGTCGGAGCCGAACTGGTCGCGGAACCACTCGAGCATTTCGGCGGCCACGGCCGAGCCCATCACCGCCCACATGTCGCGGGCCACGTGCGAGTCCACCCACGTGCCCATCGCGGCCGCCTCGGGCGTGAGCACGGGCGCGGGGATGGCGGCGACGATGATGTCCCAGGTGCCGAGCACGGAGAGCACGACGCCGGGCTTGAAGGCCCCCGCGGGCAGGGCTCCGCACAGGAAGTCGTGGCCGCCCAGCACCACGGGGGTGCCCCTCGGCAGCCCCGTGGCCTCCGCCGCCCTCGCGTGCACCTGGCCGAGAACCGTGCCGCTCGGGCGCGGCTCGGCGAGCAGGCCGCGGTCAATGCCCGAGACCTCCAGCAGCTCGTCCGAGTAGGTGCGCGTGCGCTGGTCGAGGAGCAGGGTGTTCGAGGCCATCGAGTAGTCGGTGGCGAACTCGCCGCAGAGCATGAAGTTCACGAAGTCCTCGATGAGCAGCCATTTGTAGGTTCTCTTGAGGATTTCGGGCTCGTGCTCGCGCATCCAGAGGATGCGGAGGGCCGAGTTGATGGCCCACACGGGGTTGCCGCTGATGGCGAACTGCCGCTGGGCGCCCACGTGCTCGAGCCACCAGTCCTGCTGCGGCTTCGTGCGGGCGCAGTGCCAACTGATGAAGGGGTAGAGCCAGCGGCCGTCCTTTGTCATCGGCACGCCGTCCATGCCCATGCCGGTGACGGCCACGGCGCGGATGGCGGAGGGGTCGGGCAGTTGGCCGATGGCCTCGCGCAGGGCGTCGCAGGTGCCGCCCCAGATTTGCTCGGGCCTCCAGATGGCCCAGTCGGGGTGCGCGGGGTCGGGGTTGACGCGCTCGGTCGGGCGGCTGGCCTTGGCCACCGCGTTGCCCTGGAGATCGTAGACCACGGCCTTGAGGCTGGTGGAGCCGAGGTCAATGCCCACAAGGTAGTCCATGCGTCCTGCTCCTCCTGCCGCAGCCTGCGCGTCGGCTGCGTGATACGCGCTGCGTGATGCGTGAGAAGAGAAGGCACATGCGTTCGGCTCCCGCCTTCTTACGAATCACGTATCACGCCTCACGAGAACGCCTCAATCGCGCCCGAATCCTTCCAGCCTTCCAACTGAAGGGGATAGGCTCCGTACATGTGGATCGCGTTCCACATGGCCAGATAGTTGCCGGGCTTGACGGCGGAGTGGATGCTGTTGGACGACGAGACGATGAGCCCGCCGCCCGGCCCCGCCGCGCGGATGACGGCGAGGGTCTCCTCGACCACCTGCTTCTCGGTGCCGAAGGAGAGCGTCTGCGCGCAGTTCACGTTGCCCTTGAGCGCGATGCGGCCGCCGTACCGCCGCTTGAACTCCGCCATGTCCAGCCCGCCCAGGGGGTCAATCGGGTCCAGGCAGTCAATGCCCGAGTCCAGGATCATGTCGAGGATGGGGCGGATGTCGCCGTCGCTGTGCTTGATGACGGGCAGGCCCAGCTCATTGAAGGTGCCCATGACCCGCCGGAGGCCGGGGTAGAGGAACTCGCGGAACATGGCGGGCGACACGAAGGGGCCGCTCGCCGACGCATAGTCGTCGCCCGTGAACACGAAGTCCACGCCCCGCTTCGCCACCTCGCGCGCCATGGCGATGTTGGCGTTCACCGAGATTTCGACGAGGCCGTGGACCAGCTCGGGCTCGGCCGCGAAGGCCATCATCAGCGTGTCGAAGCCCGCGAGGTAGCGGGGGATGGAGAAGACGTCGTTGAGGTGCACGCCCACGGCGAGGCGGCCCTTGTAGCGGGCCACCATGCGCTCGATGCTCGCGTAGCGCCCGGGCGCGTGCGGGTCGGGCGGGCGGTACCGGCGCAGCGCGTCGAGGGTCTGGACGGGGTGCTCGACGGCCACGCCGTGCTCCTCGCCCGAGTCCTTCATCACCATGCCCCACTCGCTGCGGGCGAGGCCGGGGCCGAGGCGTTCCTTCTTGAAGTCGGGCGCGGTGAGGATGGCGTCGAGGCCCATGCGCACGGTGAACTCTTCCATCGTGGCGCCGGGGCAGAGGGCGTCGCGCACGCGACGGTCAATGATCCACTCGAAGTGGGGGATGCGGTCGGGCTCCTGGCGGCGGAGGACGGCCAGGACGCGTTCGGCGGAGGTCATGGCGCTCATGGGCGTGAGGCACCCTGGGGGGCTGGGAGCCGAGAGGCGCGCGGCACGCGCCCAGCAGGATAGCGGCTGGGCGGCTGGCTGTCAACCGCGGAGTCTGCGGGGGGTGCGGGCCGGGATTGTAGGCAGATTCCGTAGCCCCTTCGGGGCGCCATGGTGAAGCCCAGGGCAACGCCCTGGGTCCAGCGGCACCCACCAGGAAGCCCTGAAGGGGCGGCATGGGGCTCCCCTATCTCGCCCCTTCAGGGCTCGGTCTGAGGTGGCCTCCTTCCCAGGGCGTTGCCCTGGGCTTTACCATACGAGCCTTTCAGGCTCCAGAGAGGAGCAATCCACCTGCAATTGCGGCCCGCACCCGTTTGCGGGGGGTGCGAACCGGGAAGGTAGGCGACCGTACGCACCAGCGCCCCCATCTGTGGGGGACATCGTGGGCGGCGTGTCCCCACGCCGCGAACCGCGGGACGGGGACGCGCCGCCCACAAGCACAGCCGAGGGCGGCTGTGCCACATGAAACCCGCCGCACAGGAGCAGGGCCACCTACTACTCGGGGGTGCACCCGTCCGCGCGGGGGCCGGAAAGCGCGGTCGCGCGAGCCGGGTGCCGCGTGGGGGAGGGGGACCATAGGGGACTCTCTTCTCGCCCCTACGCTCTGCGTGGGGGCGGAGATGCGGACGCTCCGGCATCCCTTCTTCCATTTCCAGGAAGGCGAAGAGGGCCGCAGAGCGGCCAAGAGCGCGTCCCCACGCAGAGCGTAGGGACGAGAAAGTGGGGCAGAGCGTAGGGACGAGGAAGTGGGGCGGAGCGAGGGGGGAGGGCCACACGGGAAAGAAGGGACTCAAGGAACGCCGGCGCGGCCTGGGAGCTTGGCTGCCTGTGGTCTCCTCTGTCCCCCTCGTCCCTTGGAACCCTTTGGCCTGGGGCGGTGGAAGGCGTTTTTTTTCATTGGAGGCTTGACAAAGCAAATTATTATGATATACTCACGGAGTGGGCAGCATTTCACTTGTCCTGCTGCCCAAAGGGTGAGGCGGCGGAACGCCTTGCCCAACGGCTGACACGTAGGCCAGCCGCTGCATATCCACCTGATTCCGCAAATCCTTATATTGCTGCGGATTATGGCCAGCAGAGGCCGGCGCATGGCCGCCGCTGCCGGCCGAAGGGGGTGCGCTTGAGAGACCTCGCCTGACTTGATGCGGGTGCTGTGGGTGTAGTATCCAAGTATCGTGTAACTCGATGAGGAGAAGGGGCATGGGAGCGAAGTGGGCTGGCTATTCGCGGCTGCCCAAGCCGGCCGAGGAGCCGGTCGAGGTGCGGGTCGCAAGGCTGTCGGACGTCGAGGCGCGCGCCATCCACTGGCTGTGGCCGGGGCGGGTGCCGGCGGGCAAGGTGACGCTGCTCGTGGGCGACCCTGGGCGCGGCAAGTCGTTGATGGCGCTGGACATGGCTGCGCGTGTGACCACGGGCGCGCTGTGGCCGGATGAGGAGCTTTCGCGGTCCGAGCTGGGTGCTTGCGAGGCGAGGCCGGCGGGTGTGCATCCGCGCGGCAGCGTGATCCTGCTGACGGCCGAGGACGATGCGGGCGATACGGTGCGGCCGCGCCTCGAGGCGGCGGGGGGCGACCCGAGCCGCGTGCTGGTGCTGCGGGCCGTGAAGCGGGCCGGAGCCGAGGGGGACCAGATGTTTTCGCTGGCCCACGACGTCGAGGTGCTCGCGGCGTGCATCCGGGAGCTTGGGGATGTGCGGCTCGTGGTGCTGGACCCCGTGAGCGCGTACCTGGGGGGCGCCGCGGCGAACAGCAACGCCGACGTGCGCCACGCGCTGGCCCCGGTGAGGGAGCTGGCCGAACGGACCCGGGTGGCCGTTGTGGCGATCAGCCACCTGACGAAGAAGTCGGATGCCGCGGCGATGTATCGCGCGATGGGCAGCCTGGCGTTCGTGGCGGCGGCGCGCGCGGTGTGGGCGGTGGGGCCGGACCGCCAGGCGGCGGGCCGCCTGCTGTTCCTGCCGCTGAAGTGCAACCTGGCGGGCGGGGTGACGGGTCTGGCCTACCGGATCGTGCCTTCGGCCGCGGCGCCCGACGTGCCGGTGCTGGCCTGGGAGCCGGGGCCGGTGACCGTGTGGGCGGAGGACGCGCTGGACGCCCGCCTGACCGCGGCGACGCGGCGCGAGCGGGCGGGGCTGTGGCTGGAGGAGGTGCTGGCCGGCGGCCCGGTGCCGGCGGCGGAGGTGGAGGCACGCGCCAAGGCGGCAGGCATTGCGCTGATCACCCTGCGCCGCGCCAAACGGGAGCTGGGGGTGGTGGCGGCTCGGAGCGTGTTCGGCGGCGCCTACCTTTGGCGGCTCTCAGCGGAGGAGAGCCGCCCGGTCGAGGCGGAGGTTCGGGCCGCGGAGCCTCCGGGGGCGGCTGCGCCGGGGCTTGTGTAGCGGGTGGACCGGGGGCATCAAGCGACGCCCTGCCGGAGGCGCCGAGACCTACGGGAGAGCCGCGGCTTGGACCATGGTGTATCACCCCTGTGGGGGAGAGAGTGATACAGCATGGCATGCGCGGCCGCAGAAGGGCGAGAATGGCCAAAGCGCCATGCTTGCTCACTCCGGAACGGAGGGGGAGATGAGCAAGCATGGCGCGGGCCGGGGGCTGGACGGGATGGACAGGGCGGCGAGGCCCCTGGGTGCGCCCCGGGGAGGGTGCCTGGGAGGCGCGGGCTGGCGCGCGTCAGGTGCCGAAGGTGCCCTCGACGCTCATGGTCTTGCCGCCGGCCTTCTTGGCGGCGGAGGCGCGGACGCGCTCCTGGAGCTTCTCGTAGAAGAGGCCCTCGTCCACGGGGAGGTCCACCCAGGCATCGGTCCAGGCGGAGAGGAGCATGGCGTTGGAGATCTGGAGGCTGTTGATGCCCTCGGCGCCGTGGACGGTGAGGGGGGTGCCCTTGAGGATGTTCTCGACCCATTTGCGGGTGACTTCGGCGTGGGAGCCGCCGCCCTGGCGGACGGGGATTTCGCACTTCCAGCACTCGGGCTCGCCGAAGCCGCCCTTGTATTCGCGAATGTGGCGGCTGACGGGGGTGCGGGTGCGCCAGAAGGTGAGGCTGTTGCCTTCGAGGACGAGCTTGCCGTGGTCGCCGGCGATTTCGAGGCGGTTGGTGCCGGGGGCCTCGCCGGTGGTGGTGACGAAGAGGCCGGTGGCGCCGTTGGGGTATTCGACGTAGGCGGTGGCGTCGTCCTCGACCTCGATGTCGTGGTGCTTGCCGAAGGCGACGAAGGCGCGGAGGCGGCGGGGCATGCCGCAGATCCACTGCCAGAGGTCGAGGTTGTGGGGGCACTGGTTGATGAGCACGCCGCCGCCCTCGCCGGCCCAGGTGGCGCGCCAGCCGCCGCTGTCGTAGTAGCTCTGGGCGCGATACCAGTTGGTGATGATCCACACGCTGCGCTTCATGGTGCCCAGCTCGCCGGAGTCCATCAGCTCCTTGAGCTTCTGGTAGACGGGCACGGTGCGCTGGTTGAACATGATGCCGAAGGCCTTGCCGCTGCGGGCGGCGGCCTCGTTCATCTCGCGCACCTGGCGGGTGTAGACGCCGGCGGGCTTTTCGGTGAGGACGTGGAGGCCGTGGCCGAAGGCCTGGACGGCGATGGGGGGGTGGAAGTAGTGGGGGGTGGCGATCACGATGGCGTCAACAACCTTCGCGGCGAACAGGGCATCGGCGCTCTCGTAGGCGGCCACGCCCTCGCCGAGGTGCTCTTTGGCCCAGGCGAGGCGGTCGGGCGCCACGTCGCACACCGCGGTGAGTTTGGCGTGGGGCACTTCGCCCTTGAGGAGGTAGCTGGCGTGGTGGCTGCCCATGCCGCCGAGGCCGACGATGCCGATGCGAACGGACTCCATGCCTTGTTGCTCCTTGCGCCGAGGGGACAGTGGCCGCGGCGCGTATTCTAGCGAAATCGGCGGCGGTGCGCCAGCGCGGGAGTTTGCGGGGCGGCCTTGGTCCGCACGGCGAAGCGGGTGCGGCGGCGGCGGGGCCGGAGCGTGGCCGCCCGTCGCGCGCCCCGGGCCGGTGCCGCGCGCGGCGCGGAAAAATGCAGAAATTTCGCTCGCGGGTGATTTTTTCCTATTGACATTGCGCCCCAAACCGGTTACACATTAGCGCAAGAGAGCCACAAGGGCCAGGGCATAGCGGGTTGGTTCCCCCCAGCTTATTGCGGCGCGTCCCTGCGAGACGGCGGCCTGGCGACGGAGAGGGGCGCGTCGGGGGAACCGCAGGAGAGAGGAGCGAGCGTGGGATCGCCGCGCGGAGCCGCAGCGGCCCCGCAGAGAAGAGAGTTGCGTTTGTCACTTCGTTCTGATAGGATTGGGCGCGCGAGCGGCTGTGGGATGCCGCCTCCCAATCCTCTGGTTAGGAGCCGACGGATGAGCGTCGAAGACGGCGAACCTCCGGGGAGTACCACTGCGGTGCTCAGCGCCGCTACGAGCGGCGCGCCCGGTGCTGCCCGGTGGAGCCAGTCGAGGCCCGGTGAGCTTTGTCCTTCCCTCGAAACCCGCGACAGCATTCCCGCCCCGCCAGAATCGCCGGTTCTGGAGCAGCGCATCAGCGCGCGCTCGCGCGCGTTCCGCCGGCGCTTCTACCCTGAAGCGACCAATGCCGAGTGGTGCGATTGGGCCTGGCAGGTGCGCCACCGCATCGAAGGCCTGGCGGGCCTCGAGCGCGTGCTGCGCCTGTCGGACGACGAGCGCAGGGCGCTGACGCGGCAGGACCACGTCCTGCCCGTGGCCGTGACGCCCTACTACCTGAGCCTGCTCGATGCCGCCGACGCCGCGCATCCGCTGCGGCGCACGGTCATCCCCGTCGAGGCCGAACTCGTCCGTTCCGAGGGCGAGGAAGAGGACCCGCTCGGCGAGGAGAACCAGAGCCCCGTCCACTGCCTGGTCCACCGCTATCCCGACCGGGTGCTTTTCCTGGTCACGCGGTTCTGCTCGGTCTACTGCCGCTTCTGCACCCGCTCGCGGCTGGTGGGGCATCGGGCCGGCGCGCCGTTCAGCCTGGAGGAGTGGGGGAGGGCGATCGAGTACATCGCGGCCACGCCCACGGTGCGCGACGTGCTCATCTCGGGCGGCGACCCGCTCACGCTCTCCGACGAGCGGCTCGAGTGGCTGCTGTCGCGCCTGCGGGCCATCGAACACGTCGAGATCATCCGCCTCGGCACCAAGGTGCCGGCCGTGCTGCCCCAGCGGGTCACGCCGGCCCTGGTCCGCATGCTCCGCAAGTACCACCCCCTGTGGATGAGCCTGCACTTCACCCACCCCGACGAGTTAACGCCCGAGGCCGCCCTCGCCTGCACGCGGCTTGCCGACGCCGGCATCCCGCTCGGCAGCCAGACGGTGCTCATGGCCGGCGTCAACGACAGCGTGGGCACGATGACGCGGCTGGTCCACGGCCTGATGAGGATTCGCGTGCGGCCTTACTACCTGTACCAGTGCGACCCGATCGTGGGCAGCGCGCACTTCCGCACGCCGGTCGAGAAGGGCCTGGAGATCATCCAGGGCCTCCGCGGCCACACGAGCGGCTACGCCGTGCCGCACTACGTCATAGATGCGCCGGGCGGCGGCGGGAAGATACCCCTTCTGCCCGAATACTACCAGGGGCGCGAGGGCAACTTCGTGCTCCTGCGCAACTTCGAGGGCAAGCTCTACCGGTACCCGGACCCGCTGCCCTCGGATACCTAGGAGCCTGTCCAAGAATCCGCGTGGGACTGCGACGCCGGCGATTCTTGCCGCAGGCTAGGAGCACGGAGGAGGCGATGCAACGGAGAGCATCG